>NZRT01000071.1 GCA_002696345.1 Myxococcales bacterium | reverse complement strand
GCTCAGCCCAGGCAGCGTCAAAAGCACATCGGAGGCGCCCAGTTGGCTGCCGGCCGCCACGCACAACCGCAGCAGACCCCCCTCGCCAAAGGCGGCTTCAGCCTGGGCCCCCAGGCTCAGATCCTCTGGGCAGCCCTCGCCGCCATGCAAAGCCAAGCTCGCCGCCTGGGCCTCAGCGGCCTCCACCTGCAGCACTTGCGCCGGCAGCGGGTTGTCGAAGGCATCCACCAAGCGGATCGCCAAGCTGCGGCTGCCTTCTCCCCGAAACAGCGACAGAGGGGCCTGGGCGGCGAGCCCATCCCCCCCGCCCGGTCGCCACAGGGCGGGCTCCGCCTGATCGGGGCGTGTGAGCTGCAAAGACAGGCTGCTGCGATCGGTGCCCACGGTGATGGCCTGGCTCAAGTCCGCGGCCCCGCCGCTGCTTAGAACCAAGTCAAAGACCCCGGCGGGGCCTTCGGAGCGCAGGTCGATGGCGCACTGGGCCGGCGCCCCGGCGGTGGTGCAGCTGTTGCCCAAACCAAAGCTCAGCGGCGGCGATTGATCGGCGGCTTTCACCACCCGAGCGGTCACCGTTTGCGCCGGCATGGGCTCACCGAACTGATCGAGCACTTGCAGGCTTAAAGCGCCCCAATCGCCGGCCACCAATTGGAGGGGCTCCCCCACCCGCTCGATGGTGGTGGGCTCGCGGGTGGTCTCCCCTTCCGGCAGGCTCGGCAGCGGTGCTGTGCAGGCAGCGAAAACACTCAGCAAAAGAGGGACACGGAAGCTCGTGGCCGCCACGCTAAAGGAAGCGCCACCGCTTGACTAGACGGCAGCGGATTAGGGCGTATCGAGCTTGGTTCGCAAACGCCGCCCCAAGCGAATACGGTCGAGCAAACTACGCAATTGCAGCAAGGGACTGCGTTTGCCGGGCCGAGATGGGGTGAGGTTGGGTAGACGCCGGGGCACGGGACCGGCACGACGCAAGCGGTCGAGCCAGGCGCTGTAACTGGCCCCCCGAACCGGGATCCTCACCACCCGCTCGGCGATGGCTTCCAGGCGCTGAGCCAAGGCTTCACAGCGACCAAAACGCGCCTGGGGATCTCGTTGGAGACAACGGCCGATGACCTCAGCGAGTTCTGCATCCAGATCCGGCCGAAAGGCCGAGAGGGAGGGCACCTCAGCTCTTGCCACGGCAGCCACCACCTGGGCCGGCGCCTCGGCACCAAAAAGCCGACGGCGGGCCAAACACTCCCACAGCAGGGTGCCCAACGCGAATTGGTCGCTGGCGCCTGTGAGCGACTGACCGGTCACCAACTCAGGACTGGCATAACCCAAGTTGCCATAGAGACCACCGCCGACACTAAAGCGTTCGTTGCTGTTGGACAGGGCGACACCAAAGTCCAGAAGACGAACCTGGCCCTGGTGATCCACCATGATATTTTGGGGGCTGAGATCTCGATGAATGATGGCCAAGGGCTGACCATTGGCATCCTGCTTGTGGTGAACGTAATCCAGGGCTTCAGCCAACTGAATGCCCAGACGAAGCACCAAATCCAAAGGCAAACCGGTGCCCGCACCTTGAGCCCGGCGACACAAGCGCCACAGGGTCATGCCTCGCACATATTCATAAACCAACACCGGCTCGCCGTCGTGTTGAAAGCGATCCAACAAACGGACGATGGCCGGGTGGCGCAATTGACTGGCGATGCGCCCTTCGTCTGCGAGACAGGCCCGTAAGTGGGCGTCGTGCTGTCGCCCTCGAGGCAGGCGCTTCAAGACCACTTCCTCGCCGCTGGGATCCCGGGCGAGCCAAGCCTCTGCCATGCCGCCCCGACCCACCAAATTCAGCAACTCATAATCACCGATCTGGGCTCGGGATCGCCCGACTGTTGCTCGGGTCTTTGCTGCTTTACGTGCGCCCACCGAAAGGTCCTCCCTGTTGAGGACATCGGAGCTTTCATCGAGGGGCCTTAGGCCAAAGGGTGCGGCCGAGCACAGTCCAAAGGGTGCGCTGCCCTAGCGCAGAAACCGGAACACGTCGTTGATGATGGCGAGACTCATCAAACCCAACACCAAAATCAGACCCACTTGGTTCGCCCGTGCACGGGCCTCCAGCGACAAGGGTCGACGACGAATGATCTCCACCAAGCTGATCATGATCAGCCCACCATCCAAAACCGGAATGGGCAGGAGGTTCATCAAGCCGAGATTCAGGCTCAGCAGCAAGAGCCACCACCAGAACTGGTCCCAACTACGACTGGCTTCTTTGCCGATGTCGTAAAGCATCAGCGGTCCACCGATCTGCGACAGGGGTACAGAGCCCGTGACCATGCGCCGAAGTCCTTCGATCATGGTGCCCACAAAGTTGTAGCACTGCACCGTCGCCATGGCGGTGGCTGAGAAGATTCCCAGCGTTTCCGTCTCCATCTGAGGCGATCGAATGTAGCTGCTGGTGATCAAGCCATGCTCAAAAATCTCCCGCTCGGTGCGCAACTCGGCGGAGACCATGCGCTTCTTCAGCGACAGCGAGACTGTACGGGCTTCTTTGCCCCGTCGCACCCGCACGTTGGCTGTCATGTTGTCCGAGTTTTCCAGCACCTGATTTAACTCGCTCCAGGTGCGGATGGCCAAGCCGCCTGCACTCTCGATGCGATCACCGGCCTGCAGTCCTTGCTCCGCCGCCGAACTGCCTTCCTTGACCCCTTCGACCGTTAACTCCGGATAGACAAAGCCGAGGGTGCTATCCATGGGTCGAACCCAGGTGACTTCCAGGGTTTTTGCGCCGGCCTGATCCAAGGGTTCGCCGGCTTTGCGGGGCGGGTAACGTCGGACTTTGAGCAGGTGGCGATTGCCCCTGAGTCCCCGCCAGAGTTCGGTAAAAGAGCCGATTTCTCTGCCATCGATCTCAAGGACTTCGTCGTAATCCTGCAGACCACAATCCGAGGTGGTGAGTACCACCGGCCCTCGAGGATTGGCGGAGATTCCCAACATGCCCCGACGCGTCTGGCCGCCCAATGGATCGGGCACCAGGCGACTGTCCGGCTCGGCGACAATTCTTTTGAGCCGAGAGCCCCGACGGACTACCAGGTTGATGCTCCGGCCTGCCGCCGGGGCAATGTGCCCGCTGAGGTCGCTCCAGGATTTGATGGCATCGCCGTCGATCTCGACGATGCGGTCGCCTTCTTTCAAGCCGGCGTTCGCAGCCGCACTGCCCACGTTCACGCTGCCGATGATGGGCAAGGTGTAGGTGTGTCCTCGGCCCATCAAAAAGACCATCAGCACCAGAATCGGCAGGACCAGGTTCACCGCAGGGCCCGCAAAAGCGATGAAAGCTCGCTCCAGGGGCGATTTTGCAAACAGTGAATCCGGTTCTGGCTCTTCGCCTTCCTCCAACTGCTCCCCGGCAATCTTGACGTAGCCGCCGAGGGGCAAAGCCGAGATGCGCCATTCCGTCCCCCGCCAGGTGCGCTGCCAAAGGACCTTTCCAAAGCCCACCGAGAAGGCTTCCACACGGACGCCACACGCTCGCGCGGCTAGGTAGTGTCCCAACTCGTGGAGAAACACGAGGGGCGTGATCAACAGCAGAAAGAAAATCAGTCCAGAAATCAAAAGATCAGTCCTGTCCCCGGTTTAAGGGTTCGGCGGAATGGCGCTGTCGTCCTGCCAGTCACTGGCGGTCACGTCACCCAAATCCTTGAGTTGATCGTAAAGGGCCTCCCGGGGACCCACCACAATAATGCGTAAGCGGGACGTGTCGAGAAGCTCGGAGGCAGCCATAGAAACCGCCGTTCGAGTGACAGCTTTCACCCGCTCCGGGTAGGCAGCCAAATAGTCATCCCCCAAACCATAGCGGCGAGCCATCATCAGATAACTCCCCTCGCCTTCCGGGGTCTCCAAACGCAAAGGAAAGCTGCCGAGAAGGTAGTTTTTCGCCTGATTTAAGTCCTCTTCGCTGACGCCATTTTGCCGCAGATCGTCCACCACCTGCATGCTCAGATCGATCAACTCACGCACCTTCTCGTTCCGGGTGGCGGCACTGATGGTGAAAGGCCCCCCCCGAGCGCCACCGGCAAAGCGAGAGCGGATGCCGTAGGTCAACCCTTTCTCGCTACGCACAAGCTTCATGAGCCGACTGGAGAATCCGCCGCCGCCCAAGATGAAGTTCATCACCTGAACCGTCTCCCAGCGAGGATCCGTCCGCTGGAGACCGCCATGAGCAAGGATCACGGTGGCCTGGGACAGCCCCGCTTTGTGCACCACATGAACACGGGGTCCGTCCTCCACATTGAGAGGCATCGATGGCTGGGGGGTCGCCGGAGCCTTCCACTGCCCGAAGGCCTTCTGAAGCATGGGTTTGGCTTCGGCGATATCCAGATCACCAAAGAGACCGATGACCGCTGGTCCAGCGCCAACGATCTGCGCAAACAGACGATCGACCACGCCCTTGCTGACCCCCTTCACACTGGCCGCAGTGCCAGCCACGGGACGTCCTTGGCGATCGGCACCATAGAGCTTTTTCAGCATCACATTGCTGCCGAGCGAACTGGGCTGACTGCGTTCTTGAACAAAGCGCGCCAACTGCTGACGACGAACCCTTTCCAACTCATCGGCCGACAGATTGGGACTGGAAGCGACGAGGTTCATCAACTCCAACAAACGAGGCAGATGACGCTTTAAGCCCGAACCCGAGATCGTTAAATTTTCCCGGCCAGCACTGACCCCTATTTCAAGCCCCAAGTTCTCTGCGGCTGCAGCCATCTCAAGAGCGCTCTTGCCGCCCGCACCACGCTCCATCAGGGACGCTAGAAGGGCGACGGCCCCTTCTTCGTCCGGAGCCTCCGTGTTGGCTCCTCGGGGAAACTCGAGAACCACTTTCACCGTGGGCAATGAGTGATCCCTGACATGAATCACGGGCACGCCGTTGGCGAGCGCGTAGAACTCATCACTTCGGACCGAAGTGGACGAGGACTCTTTCGGCGCCGAGGCGCAAGCAGCCAACGCAAAGAGCAACAACGAGAGGGTTCTCATGGTTTTGCCTCCGGCAGCAGATGAACGGAAGTGATCAACTTGGGATCCAGATAACGGCGGGCAACCCGCTGCACATCCGCAGCCTCCACGGCTTTCAGCTTGTCCAAGTAATGGAGAGCTGGGCGCCAATCGCCGTAATAGATCAAACTGCGCCCCAACAAACCGGCGATGCCACTGGCTCGCTTCAAGGAGTAGACCGCCTGTCGTTCCACTTGCGCCCGCGCCCGATCCAACTCCTCGCCGGTGACGCCCCCTTCTCGAACCCCTTCGACGGCTTCGATCATGGCCGCTTCGACGGCTTCAATTTTCACTCCTGGACGGGCACTAGCCCACAGATAAAACTGTCCCTTACCAGCAAACTCCCACACATCGCCGGCTGCATAGTTGGCCATTTCCTTCTCATAGACCAAACCACGATACAGGCGACTGCTCATGCCCCCGGACAATACCTGCCCGAGCACCTGCAAGGCGGGGATGTCCTCATCGGAAGCGCCCGGAATCTGCCAGCCACCCAGCAAGAGTGGCGTCTGGGTCGCAAAGGAGAGGGTCTTCCGCCGAGCTTCCTTGGGCGCAGGCTCCGGTGTGTAAGAACGGGCAGGGCGTTTTTGAGCGGGCCAGGCACCGAAATGCGTCTTCACCTTTGCCAAGGCATCGGCATGCTCCAGCGCACCCACGAGAATGATGGTGACGTTCTTGGGGTTGTAGTGCGCTTTGTAGAACGCACTGCAGTCGTCCAGGGTGATCTTGTTGAGATCTTCCATGTAGCCGATCACCGGCCACCGGTAGTTAGAGGTTTGGTAGGCGGTGGTGATGAAGGCTTCGACCAACTTGCCCACGGGGTTGTCGTCCGTGCGCATCCTGCGCTCCTCTTTGACCACCTCCCGCTCCGACGCCAGCATGGTGTTGGAGAGCGCTAAGGACTGAAACCGGTCGGCTTCCAACTCAAGAATCGCTTCTAAATGCTGGGCGGCGACATTTTCAAAGTACACCGTCATGTCGTTGCTTGTGTAGGCATTTAACTGACCACCGAGCCCTTGTACCTTGCGGGCATGCTCTTCGGGGCCTAGCTTTTTCGAGCCTTTGAACATCATGTGTTCAAAGAGGTGGGCAATCCCGGTGATGCCGGGGCGTTCGTCTCGGGAGCCTGTGCGTACCCAGAGTTGGACACTGACCGTCGGCGCACTCATCCGTCGGACAGTGAGTACTTGCAGCCCGTTGTCGAGCTGGTGGTCCTGCACATCCAGGGGCAGAGGCGCCGCCAGCAGTTGGGTCATAAGAGTCAGGTGAAGCATGAATCCTCCGTGACGCTAACTTGGGCAAGAACGATGAAGATTCGCAAGCCTTCCCTAGCCCCGGTAGAGTTCCGTCCGGTCGGCGGCGTTCAGGATTCGCAACTCAATTCGAGGCCCCAAGGCTTCTCGATAACGCCGGACGGTGGCCATCGGATCTCGATCGGTCACGAGCAACTCCACAAAATCGGCGGTAATTTCACCGGGTTCGACCCCCTCATCACCGGAGGCCACCTGCCGTAGTTGCAGACGATAAATGGCACTGACCGGATCGAGCCGGGCTTCGGCCAAATCCACCAGTTCTCGCCACATGCTCTCGACGGCCATCAACCCCCGCTCCACCAAAACGGCGATGGAACCAGGACTCGGCGGTGCGACGCTGATGTCGACGGAAACCACCCAACGGACGGTGGCATGATCGAAATCGAGATCCATTCGACCCACCGGGATCATGGCATTGATGCGCAAGATAAATTCACCCACCCGGAGCAGGTTTTCTCTCGGAACGAGCAGAGGGCCGAGCACAACCACTCGGAAAAGGCCTTGGTCCCACTCTTCGGACAAATACACTTCCCAGGTGTACTTGCTCCCTGTGAACACCGCTCGGTACCCGCTCGCCTCGGGAATGGCTTCAAGGGTCCATCCACGCTCTGCAAAGGCCGCACGAACGATCTCATCGGTTCTCATCAAGGGAAGCCCCCCACGTTAAGCACCGGGCAAATCGTCGATCTTGATGATTTCGTCCAGATCCAACTCAAGATCGAGACCACCGAGGTTGACTCGCGCCCGGTGTCCCTGGACCCGTTCCAATTTTCCCTTCGCACCTGTGGAGAGGACTTTGACCCGATCACCAGGTTGAGGGGGGGGACCTGAAGCCATTCGGGGCCGATCTACGACCGGTACAGATTTTTGGTAGCTGGCCTTGAGGTCACGAACATCATCGTAGAGTTTCTCCCCCTCTCGCCGCAGCGCTGGACTCAAGCGTGGATCGTTACGTAGTCGCCGTACCGCCTCTCTCAACTCGTCTTGCAGCGTGTCGAGACGAGCCAGCCCTGCCCGGGTCAGGGCTTCTCGCTGATCCTCCCGGCGACGCCGTGCTCGAACTTCCTTGTCCGAAACCTGATGCTCCTTGTGCGCCAACTTGGCTTCCCGTTGATTCAACGCTTCATTGCGTCGCTCCAAGGCAGCGCTCTCCGCCTTCATTTGTTCGATCCGAGCATCGAGATGGGCTTGTTGCCGATCCAAATCCTGGAGTTGGTCCAAACGTTGATTACGGCTCTGATCAAGGTAATCACGAGCACCAGAAATCACCGCTTCGGGCAGGCCCTCTACCAGTGCCGTCGCCAACGGATCTGCAGTGGAAATTTCGTCCCGATGCAGTTGAAAGGCTCGATCGCGGCCTGGATCAAAGAAGGCAGCTGTTCGCATCTGCGGGTGGGTCTGCCCTAGGCTTTTCACGGGATCGTAGTGGGTGGTGATAATTTGAAAACCATCCTGCTGCGCTAAGGCTTCAGCGACCGCACAGGCCAGGGCACTGCCTGCAACCGGCTCTGTGCCGCTGCAAAGTTCATCCACAAGCACCAAATCGGAAGGCTGGGACAACACATCGACCAACAGGCGCAGATGGGCCTGGAAGGTCGAGGCACCTGTTTCCAAGTGGCTTGGGTCCCCTAACACCGCGGCCAGGCGAAACGGTGGGGGGGGCAGGTGGATGGACTCCGCTGGAACCGGCAAGCCTCGCTGAGCTAACTCCCAAGCCCAACCGATGCTTGTGAGCAGGACGGACTTTCCGCCCCCATTGGGACCACTGACCACGAGCAGGCCATGATCCCTCTCCAAGGTGAGGTTCGAGGGCACGGGATCCTCAATGCCTGCCAACAACAACGCGGTGGGCTGAAGTCCGTTGAATTCCAGTCGATCCGGCGAAAACTGAGGGCGAACCCCTCCAAAGGTTCGTGCGAAGGTCCCTCGGACTCGATCCGCATCGAGCCGACCAAGGGTGATCACATCGACCTGAAGTTCCTTCGCTCGTTCGGCAAGTTGGACGCACAGGGATCGGATAATTCGCTCCTCTTCGGCATCCACCGCTTCCTTCGCTTGCTCCAAGGCCTGTTGACGGTCGGCGAGCACTGCGGGTTCCACAAAAGCAGTCGCTCCACTCCGACTGCTGTCTCGCACTTTACCGTCCATGCGACTTTGCATCCCTGCTCGAACCGGAACCACCTGCCGATCCCGCCGCTGGGTCACAAAACGATCCTGGAGGATGCCTTGGCGGTCTAAATCTTCGACCACTTCATCGGCACTCTCACTGAGCCTTCGGCGAGCCTGGGTCAGCCCACGCCGTAAGCCCCCCAGAACATCGCTCGCTTCATCCCGCAACTGACCATCGGCGCCCACGGAACGCACAAGAACTCGAGCCAGAGCATCGTAATCAGAAAAGGACTCCAAAGGGTCACGGATCGGCGGCGAAAACCCCTCTGCTTGAACCTTTAAGTCACACAGCACGGTCACCAACAATGAAAGTTCGCGGAGTTCATCCAACTCCAGAACTCCACCCCGAAGAAGCCGCTTTAGGTAAGGGGAGACATTGGTCTCAAACTGGGTATCCAACCCCACTGCGTGCCGCCAAGCTTCCGCAGCGTCAAAGCGTCGTGCAAGTTCTTCACCGGTGGCATGGGGTTTTGCCTGAAGCTCCAGCAAGCCCCATGGATTGTTGGCTGCCTGTTCAATCCAGGCATCCAGGCGCCCCAGGCCCAGAGCCGCTTGAAGCACTTATTTCACAGCCGCATTGCAGGCTTTGACTCGACCGCCTTTGCCGATGCTCAGACTCAGCACCATAGCGCCTTTGCGCCCTTCTTCCGTCACGGTGGTCGCAGCGCCGGGGGGGAATCGCCACCGGTTGGCGGAAGGACAAATACAGCGTGTGAAGGACTTCATGCGACGGGCACGATTGCCGCCACGCTTCTTCGCCTCCGCAACACAATCAGTGATCTCGTTACGGTGCCGGTTCAGCACCCGCTGAATCGCCTTGTCTCGCTGGGGTTTGATCGAATCCAACTTCTTTTGTGCCTTGCGAACCGCCTGCCGCTGACCCTTCGCCAAACTCCGAGAGGGTAAGATGTACTCCGTCTCTCGACTGGTCTGCATGCGACGCACCTGACAGCCCGACGCATTCACGGCGGAGCGAACGGATTTCACAGACTTGGCATTGGCGCCTTTGAGCTGGGCGATCGCAGTCAGGTTGCTGAGGCAACTACAGGTCAGCTTGCGTAGCGGCTTACCGCCGACACCGCTCACGGACCAATTCCGTACGGTGGTTGCACCCTTGGGGGCCAACCGGGATTCCATAGCGAAGGCATCGGGAAGGTCGCAGGTTTTCTGGACGGCATGCAAAGCCCATTTGATCTTCCAGGGCGAGACGCGGCCCTTTGCCGACGCCAGCTTTTCACGCAGATCACCGGTCAACTTCACCGCTTCTTGCAAGTAATCGGCCCGTGTCTGTGCTTGTTTCGCATAATCATTGTGGCGGGGACTCAAGCCGGCAGATTTGGGTGCGTTCGCCGCCAAGAGGGCGATTCTGCATGCGATTCCAGGGGAGCTTCCTTTGCGCAGAATGGTCACCTTGTTGCAGCGCAAGACACCGAAGTCATCAATTCGTGACAGCGCGGCACGGTCGTTCGCCAGCGTCGCCACATTACCCCCAGGATTGATGGCGAGAAAGATGATCGTGGTCATCATAACGATGGACTCCTCAGCGCATCGTCAGGGCCGCAAGCACCCCGAGTAGGGCCAGGCCCCCTGCGTAAATTTTGTAAAAGATGGGATCGACGGCGAGTTGTTTCCGGATGGCCTCATCTTCGTCGCCACATGCTGCTCGAGCCGCCGCATAGTCACCCGCTTGAAATAAAACCTGCGCCTCTGTCGGTGCCTTTTTTATCGTCTTCGACTCGGTGGTTGCTGCCTGCTTCGCCGACCCTTTGGATGATTTCTTTTTCTTACTCATGGCTCTTCCTTTGCCCCGGCATCGGCTTGGCGTCTAGCCTTCCCGACAGGAGGCCTTCCCCGCTCCATCCCTTGACCACTGGGCTCGTAATACACCTTACCTTGGAGTACGTCTGGCAACAGGCTTTCATTCATTTGAACCCGATGGGGATTCTTATAATCGACGCCACGTCCTTGATCTCGATGCAGCGGCGTTGCTGCAGGCAGCAGGTCCATGGGAATCGGGGGCCAAGACCGCCCCACGAGGTCCGATTTTGCCAACTCGTAAGCTCGGTAGCCCGCATCGGATTTCGGACCACAACTGAGATAGAGACTCGCTTGGATGAGTGCGAAGCGTCCTTCGGGCAGTCCCAGTTGCTGTACCGCTTGAGCAGCTGCATTGGCTAAAACCAGACCATGGGGGTCCGCGTTACCGACATCTTCCGACGCAAAAATCACCAAACGCCGGGCGATAAAAAGAGGATCCTCGCCCCCCTCGATCAACCGAGCCAAATAATGAAGGGTAGCGTCCGGGTCGCTGGCACGCATGGCTTTGATGAAAGCTGAGATCGTATCGTAGTGTGCGGACCCTTTTGCCTCGTAGATGCCGCCTTGCCGACCAGCGGCTGTGGTCACTTCCTGGACGTCGATGGTCCCACCTCGAAGATGTCCGGCTCGCTCCAAGAGGTTGAGTAGTCGCCGGGCGTCCCCCGCCCCCAAACGCAGCGCCTGTTGCTTCGCCTCTTCGGTGATCGACCACGACTCCACCTCAAGAGCTCGATGCATCAGTTGCTCGAGATCGCTCTCTTCCAGGGCCTGCAGCTCCACAAGGGCACAACGAGAACGGAGGGCAGGCGAAAGCGCAAAGCCTGGATGTTCGGTGGTCGCTGCCACCAAAATCAACTGACCCGATTCCACCAAAGGCAACAAGAAGTCCTGTTGCACCTTACTAAAGCGGTGCACTTCATCGAGAAAGAGCACTGTCGGACGGCCATGCAGTTGATGCCAATCCGCTGCATCCGCCGCGGTCTTACGCAACTCGGGAATACCGACGCGCACCGCCGACAACTCCACGAGGTGCGCGTCATGACGATGGGCGAGTAAACGAGCGAGCGTTGTCTTACCGACACCNGGCGGTCCCCANAGGATCAGGGAGCATAGATGNCCCCCTTCGATGATCGAATAGAGAATCGATGCGTTATTCAGTATNTCCTGGTGACCGACCACCTCTGCCAAGGTCTGAGGACGCAAACGATCGGCGAGGGGGCGATGGGCAACAGCTCGCTGCTTGAAGAGATCCATGGAGTCTTCGCTCACGTCTGGGGCGACAACCCCCAACCAAGCTTCTTTCGAAGGTGATCGAGGGGGTCATCCGTGCGCTGCCGTAGCAGTGTGATCGGCGACGGAGCCCGCGTCATTTCGACGATCTGACCGTGTTCCAATGCGAAGCGTGCTTGACCATCCACACTCACCCAACCCTCGCCGTGAATCTCCACCTCGATCCGTTCATCGGGACGCAGGACGAGGGGACGAAAGCTGAAGGAATGCGGCGCCACGGGAACCACGACCATCGCTTCGAGATCCGGTGCCAGCACCGGCCCGCCTGCTGAGAGGGCGTACGCCGTACTGCCCGTGGGCGTCGCAACGAGAAGAGCATCCCCTCGGAGACGAGCGAGCGCATTGCCCTCTCGACGAAGACTGAACTCGCCAATCCGACCCGCATCTTTACCGCTAATGACCACCTCGTTGAGTGCAGGTCCGAGATCGGGCAGGGAGTCACTGACCACTCGGAGCCGCATGCGGCTTTCTCGTTCGAGTTCACCGGCAAGCGCAGCGTCGAGGGCTGCCTTGGCCGTGCCTGGAGCAAAGGGTGTCAAATAACCCAGCCGACCCAGGTTCACCCCAAGAACCGATGCCCCAGAAGAGCCCCAGCGGCGAGCCCACTGAATGAGTGTACCGTCGCCACCGAGCACCAGCGCCAAATCGTCTCTTTGTAAAATCTCGTCATCTTGAAGGCGAGCGATGTCGAGGTCTTCTGACCGATGGTCGATAAGGTCTTGTGCCAATGCCTCTGCCTGAGCGCTGGATTTTTTACAGAACAGACGGACTCTCATGGCTTGCTCGGTAAAATCCTCTGATTCGACGAATCGCCTTTCCCATCACCGGGGGCTTGAATTCGAGCCGCATCATCTTGCTTCAGATTTTGGGACTCGCTGCCTTTCATCCTTTCGACAAAGCTGATCTCAATGCGACGGTTTTTCTGTCGCCCCCACTTGGTCGTGTTCGGGAACACAGGCTCGTAAGCCCCTTTCCCAAGGGCCAAAACCCGGTTGACGTCGAGGGGTTCGGAGTTGATCAAATAGTTAATGACTCGGGCAGAACGAGCAGCGGATAGGTCGAGATTGGACCGAAAGAGACGGTTGCGAAAAGGTCGACTGTCGGTGTGAGCCTCGACCAGCAGGTTGGATTCACTCTTCGCCGCTCTCGAAGCCACTTCATCGAGAAAGCCATAATAGCGAGGATCGATCAGCTTTTGTCCCGATGGAAACATACCGTCTCCGTTAAACCGCAGGGTCACTCGGTCCATCGTTCGAACCACTTCTGGTTGAATAATTTCCATGTCCTCTGGGGGAAATCGGGGCACCACACTCTCGTTGAGGGTTTTCTCCAAGGCTTTCGCATTAAAGTTGGGGTCCGGGTTCATGGCGATCATGTCCAGCGCGCCCGGAGGCTTAATTGTGACATCCGTCTGGAGCCCAAAAGCCTGCTGAACATTACCGAAGGTTGAAACGTACTGCTGAGGACTGGTGATCTTCGAAAACGACAACAACAACACGAAGAAGGTGAGCAGAAGACTCATCAAGTCGCCAAATGTGACAACCCAGGCAGGCGCCCCTTTGATGATGATAATCTTGGGCTTTTTCATTTCGCCTTCCCCGCTCCAGGACGAATCCCGCGGGCAAAGAAGACAAACTCAGTAATGTTCGTCACCTTGTCCGGATAATTTTTACCGTTCAGGACCCGCAGCCCCCGAGGGCTGGCCGAAGGGATCACCTCCGAAGCCTTCACGCCTTTGATGCGCTGCTGCAGAACCCCTTCAGCACCAATCACCGCTCGTCGAGCCGCTGCTTCGAGTTTACTCACGCCGTCGCTTCTTTTCCGCCCCCGCTCCCGAGCATCGAGGGAGAACTTTTCCGTCGAGAGCACCTGAACTTCGATTCGGGCATCGGCTTCGACCATGGTCTCAGCCATGACTCGGAGAACGGCTCTCGCTTGCTTGCCAAGTCGTTCACCGCCGGTCTGAAAAAGGTTCGGTGCAACAAATCGTACCAACACGCCCCGNACGTCCGTAAAGCGCTCGACNGCGCCAAAGTCGTGNCCTGGTGGNAAAGAATCTCGAACCTTCTTTTTCACGATCGACTCAATGCTCTGATTAAAGTCTCTNCGATTGAAGGTCTTCGCAATGATGTTCTCGCTGCGAGGNGTCTCGTAGATCGGGTCCTGCTTTTGGATCCCCAGAGCTTGATCGAGAGAGCCCCGGACCACTTTAAAGCGNTCGGGATCCATGGTGGCAAAACTGAGCAACAAGACGAAGAAGGTGAGCAAAAGGCTCATCAAGTCCCCGAAGGTGACCACCCATCCAGGNGCCCCTTCACGGATGGTCTTGATCTTCTGGAGACCTTCCTCTTCTTCCAACTCCTCCGCTTCGGACACGGCTTTGCCCCCCGATCGCGCAGCTTACTCGTCGTCGCCGCGTCCACTGGCGGGCAAGTTGGCGACCAGCATGTTTCGGATGGCGTTAGGGTTNGTGTCGCCACGACCGATGGCCACGACCCCTTCGAGAATGAGACGCTTGGTGAACAACTCTTCTTCCGATCGAAAGGCCAGTTTGTCCGCGATGGGCAAACAGAGCAGATTNGCGATCATGGCACCGTAGAGCGTGGTCAGGAGTGCGACGGCCATGGCNGGACCNATCGAAGACGGGTCTTCCATGGCNGAAAGCATTTGAACGAGACCGATGAGCGTACCGATCATACCNAAGGCGGGCGCCACGTCGCCCCCCATCTTGTACANGCCNATGTTCGTGTCGTGGCGACTTTGAACCTGCTCGAGTTCNGTTTCNAGGTTCCGTTTGATTTGGCCCGCATCGACNCCATCAACCACCTGAGCGATNGCCTGNCGCATGAAGGGGTCTTCCGGTTCGACCGACTCCAAAGCGAGGACACCTTCCTTNCGGGCCAGACGC
Source organism: Myxococcales bacterium (assembly GCA_002696345.1). GTDB lineage: Bacteria > Myxococcota > UBA4151 > UBA4151 > UBA4151 > UBA4151. The sequence goes on along the minus strand of NZRT01000071.1, from coordinate 70,378 downwards.
GCCATCTCGACGATCTGCTCGATGAGCGCCATCGGAGACGGGGGGGCCGCAAAGAAGGCCGCTTTGACGACNTTGAGACCATTGATTGCGTCGGCCATCGGAAAACGCATGAGNAATGTGGCGANNGTNCCGCCGACAACGATNAGTAAGGACGGNACATTGACGAAGATGAGTGCGTTGCCACCGTTGACGATAGCAGCACCCACCAAGCCCATGCCGACAAGCAGTCCAATTAGTGTGGCGAGATCCATCGGTGGTGCGCTTCCACTCCCCTGGCTTCGNGGGCACGGTACAGAAGGAATTGGGAACCCTCAAGGTCGGGAAAAGACTNGCACTCACTTCACCCCTGTGGCAGGTGCGGGCGCCGNCCGGGAGAACCCATGAAATTGAGAAGCAGCGCCGCCACGGATGTGGGCAGGGTTCGCCAACTCAACGAAGACGCATTTCATGTGGATGCGGATCGCGGNCTCTTCATCGTCGCCGANGGCATGGGTGGNCACAANGCGGGGGAGCGAGCCAGTGCGCTCGCNATCGAAAGTATTTGCGATGATTTGCCCAAAGANTGTGCTGANCTTCTCGAAGCGCAGCGNGAGTACGGCAAACCCGANGCAAANGCNCCNGCNGTGAAGCGAGTGAAGAATGCNNTGGCNCATGCCAACCGAAGTGTTTTCGCAGCCAGTCAGGAAGATGCCGANCTGAGCGGNATGGGNACCACNGCGACTGCACTCCTNCTGCTCGAGGACACCGCTGTGATTGGCCATGTCGGTGACTCNCGNGCNTACNTACTTCGAGACGATCACCTTCAGCAGATCACGGAAGACCACAGCCTNGTTACCGAATGGGGNTTNATGCCCAGTCACCCCCTGTACGCCCAATATCGNAATGTCATCACACGTTCGATCGGTGTCGAAGACAATGTCGAGGTCGATATTTATTTNGTNCAAGTCCAACCGGGCGACCTCCTCATGATGTGCAGCGACGGGTTGTCAGGAATGGCNAGTGATGAAGAGATCGCNACNAGGCTTCGNGGCTCTTTTCTCGACCGAGCCCCCAACGANCTGGTGGAGTTNGCTTGCGCCGCAGGAGGCGACGANAACATCACTGTGATCTGCATCTGGTTCGAAACAGACTAAANACAGTCGCCGTTCNGTTGGTAGCGAGGACGTNGNCGTTTTTCTTGACGAGCAAGAGGGTCACCGATAGGCCGCTNCGCGGCCTGGACGCCCCCTNTTGAAAGGNAAANGCGCAGACTGATGAGTGAACGTCGAGACGAGTTTTACACGATNACCGTGGCGCCNGAACGGACCGGACGCGTNCGGTATTATGTGCTGACTCGGCGNCATCTCCGTCTTTTGTTTCTTAGCGGAGGCCTCCTGTTGCTCATCNCCGGCGTTGCCGGTCTGCAGATGTGGCGAGGCATGGACCGAGCCCAAGAGGTCAAGGAACTGCGGCGTCAGGAGTTAACCCTTCGCACCCAACTGGAGGGGGCAGATCAACGCCTCAAAGAGATTAGTGANCGTCTCGAGAGCCTGGACCAGTTAGAAAAGCGTCTTCGAGGACTGGCGCAACTCAGCGACCCCGCTCGNCGAATTGCCATGGGACCCGGGCAAAATCCCTCCGATGAAGAATCTCGACTTTGGGANCCCGGCGAATCGNCGTTGTTGGTCCGGGCACGCACCCAACTGTTTAGCGAGCGACTGAATGGACTCCTCGAAGAGGCAGACCTTCAAGTGGAACGTCTCGACCAACTGGCGCAACACTTTGAGGCGGTTCGACACCGACTTGCGGCGACACCTGCGGTGTCTCCCCTGATCGGCTGGGTCACCAGTCGATTCGGCATGCGTCAGGATCCCATGACCGGGCGTCACCAAATGCACAAAGGTCTGGATATTGCCAGTGCCATGGGGACTCCGATTGTAAGTCCGTCCGACGGGGTCATCGCCAAAGTCGGNGAGCAAAGTGGCTACGGCTTGGTCGTCCTCATCGATCATGGCTTNGGNATTATGAGTTCTTACGCCCATCTGCTGGACAGTTCTGTCAAAGCCGGGGAATCGGTCAAACGGGGACAACAGATCGGNCGCGTCGGNATGTCCGGTCGNTCCACGGGCCCTCACCTTCACTACGAAGTTCGTATCGACGGCGTTGCGGTCGACCCGGAGTTCTTNATCCTTGAGTAAGTCAGCCGTTACACCATGAAAAANATGATCGAAAAGGTCTTTGGGACTCGTTCCGATCGAGTGATCCGCCGACTCAAACCCGCCGTTGCTGCCATCAATGGAGCCGAGGAAAGCTTTCGAGCCCTCAGCGACGATGAATTACGGGCTCAAACAGCAGTCCTGAAAGAACGGGTGGCGAATGGCGCCCCCCTGGAATCGGTCATGGTTCCCGCCTTCGCCACGGTCCGAGAGGCAGGCCGCAGAATTCTCGACATGCGACACTACGATGTCCAGTTGATGGGTGGACTGGTCCTCCATGAGGGGAAGATCGCAGAGATGCGAACCGGTGAAGGGAAGACGCTCGTCGCCACCTTGCCCATGTATCTCAACGCCCTTGCCGGCAAGGGAACCCACTTGGTGACGGTCAATGATTACCTGGCCACTCGAGATGCCGAATGGATGGGGCGAATTTATCAGTGGTTGGGGCTGAGCGTAGGCATCATCACAGCCAAGATTAGCGATCAAGATCGTCGCAACGCATACGAGTGTGACATCACCTACGGAACCAACAACGAGTTCGGCTTTGACTACCTTCGCGACAACATGAAGTTCGCCATGGAGGAGATGGTCCAAAGACCGCTGAACTTTGGGATTGTGGACGAGGTGGACTCCATCCTTATCGACGAGGCGAGAACGCCNCTGATCATCTCGGGTCCCGCAGAACTGAACGTNGACATCTATTATCAAGCGGACCGCGTGATTCCAAAACTCCGAAGGGACTTGGACTACATCGTGGATGAGCGCAGTCGGGCGGTAACACTCACCGAACAGGGCGTCGTGTCCGTCGAGCGTGGCTTAGGGGTTCGNAACCTTTACGAAATGGAGCACATCGAACTGCTNCACCACGTCAATCAAGCGCTNCGNGCACACACNGTCTATCGCCGAGATGTGGACTATGTGATTCAAGGCAACGAAGTCACGATCGTCGACGAGTTTACCGGTCGGTTGATGGACGGTCGACGGTGGAGCGANGGGCTNCACCAGGCNGTCGAGGTNAAAGAGGGTGTCCCGATTCAACGGGAAAATATNACCCTGGCGACCATCACCTTTCAAAACTACTTCCGCATGTATGAAAAGCTCGGCGGCATGACGGGTACCGCAGAGACTGAGCGAGACGAGTTTGTAAAAACCTACGGGATGGACGTGACGGTCATCCCGACCAATCGGCCCATCGCTCGTTTGGACAAGACAGACCTTGTGTATCGAACGGAGCGGGAAAAGTTCGATGCGATCTGTGACGATATCGAATCTCGCAACANCTCAGGGCAGCCCGTCTTGGTGGGTACGGTTTCCGTCGAGCGCTCCGAGGTCCTGGCTCGTCACCTGGGCCGCNGGGGCATCAAGCACACCGTCCTGAACGCAAAACANCATTCNAAGGAAAGCCAAATCGTGGCTCAGGCGGGTCGTTTGGGTGGGGTNACCATCGCCACCAACATGGCTGGACGAGGTACAGATATTTTGTTGGGNGGCAATCCCGACTTTTTGGCTCGTGAGCGGGTGATTGCTGCCCTGAGTGCAAAAGTGACGGANCAGGCGCCGGCCGACCCCGGCGACTACCCCTGGCTGAACGGACCGGCAGANCTCATCGAGGCTGAAGGTGTTGTGGCGGAGATGCTCGTCGACGCNGAGAANCCNGAAGATCCGGTCAAAGCGGCGCAAGCCGTCGAGTTCGTGAANTCCATCATCGCAGACTATGATGTCGAGCGTGAGAAGGCGATNCAGCAACTCGCTGATGAAAAACAAAAGGTTCTAGACGCCGGCGGATTGCACATTCTGGGCACGGAGCGTCACGAGAGNCGGCGCATCGACAATCAGTTACGNGGCCGGGCGGGNCGACAGGGAGACCCGGGATCCTCGCANTTCTATTTGAGTCTTGAAGATGACTTGATGCGCCGCTTTGGTGGCGAGAAACTCGCTGCTCGAATGCAGATGTTTGGCATGAAAGAAGGGGAGGTCATCGACTCCCGAATGGTNACCAAGCAGATCGAGGGCGCTCAACGNCGCGTGGAAGCTTTCAACTACGGTATCCGCAAAAATCTGCTGGAGATGGACGATGTCATGAACCAGCAGCGGGCGACGTTGTATAAACTTCGTCGGGAGGTGCTCTCCGGTGACACCCTCCCCGAGCGTATCAAAGACCTGGTCGAATCGCTCATCATCAATNTGGTCAATCGTCATTGCCCCATGGAGCAGATTCCTGGCGATTGGAATCTTGATCATCTCGAACGAGAAGTCTTTGAGGTTTTCGACCTGCCGGTGACGCTGGCTCAAGTTGTGGAATCAGAAGGAGGCGACCCCCAACGAGCTCGAGAGGCGATCGGGGATCTACTGTANACAAAAGTCGCCCGAATNGCGGACGAGCGGCAGAAGAACTTTGGTGATGAGAGCTACGAAGAGTTCTGCCAAACCTTTTACCTCCGCAGCATCGATCACCACTGGAAAGACCATCTGACCCAGATGGATCACTTGAAAGAGGGGATCTACCTTCGGGGATACGGGCAAAAGGACCCAAAACACGAATACAGGAAAGAAGGGTTTACGCTCTTTCTGGCAATGCTGGATCGAATCGGTCGAGATGCANTGGGTCAGTTATTCCACGTTAAACTGNTCGACGAGGAAACGATCGCCCGCGAGGAAGAGGCNCGNCGGCGCAGAGCAAGACAGCAAATGCACGCAGGTTCCGGACGCCGCCGAGAACGCAAACCCAGACAACGTGATCGCGCCTTTACGGGCAAAGTGGTTGCGGAAGCGGGACAAGGCACCGTTCGAAGAGAAACTCCCAAAGTGGGCNGAAACGCTCCGTGCCCCTGCGGATCAGGCAAGAAATACAAAAACTGTTGCGGCCGCCCGGGTGCCCAGGCCACCGAGGCGTAAGCTATGAATCGAGCCCGTTTACTCTCCGTCTACCAGATGCCCTTCCTGCTGATGGCCGTCATCATCGGTCTCGATCAGTGGACGAAGAAATGGGCATTAGCTGCCTTGTCCACACCGANCCCACGGTGCTGGAAAGAGGTGACGCTNCCCGATGGAAGACGAGCATCCCAACTCCTCAATGAATCCATCACTGAGTTGCAACAGATCCTTGTNGCCCCCCCTAAGGGTGTCAGTTGNTGGGCCAACACGCCGGCCGATCATGTCGAGATCTTTCACTCCTGGTTCTGGNTGCGATATGCAGAAAATCGAGCGGCTGCATTTAGTCTCACCGAATCGATTCCTGAATGGTTCCGCATGCCGATGCTTATCTCGGTGAGTATTCTTGCGGTCGGCGGCGTGCTCTGGTGGCTTTGGAAACTCGGTTCCGAGCATTTGGTTTTACGGGTTGCGCTCGGACTGGTCCTGGGCGGTGCGATTGGCAACCTNATCGATCGAGTAAGCCTGGGTTATGTGATCGACTTTATCGACTGGCACCTCCGGCCAGCNTACGGATGGGCCTGGACCTTTCCCACCTTCAACATCGCTGACTCTGCTGTGGTTTGCGGGGGAGCATTGATCCTCATCTTTGGCGGCAAAGCAGAAGGAAAAACTGAGAAAAAANGNNCAGATCAAACAACTTCGGACGACGAAACCTTTACGGAGGCTTCAACCTGAGCAAGAGAAGCATCACGACCGATGCTGGAGTGGCGGAATTGGTAGACGCAGCGGATTCAAAATCCGCCGTTGATGAGACGTGTGGGTTCGAGTCCCACCTCCAGCACCACACCTTTGAGGGAACCTTGTGAACCCCAACGCTTTGCAGCCCCTTCTTGATGCGCTCCAGCAACAAGCCGGAGCGCAAACTGTGCTNCTCCTTGAGCGCTCTGGACANCGTCTCGGTGCCAGCGGCGATGTCCTTCGAATGGATCTCACAACAGTCGGTGCTGCAGCCACTGGAATCCGTGCTGGAGCGGCCGCGCTGGCCAGGTGTTTTGGACAACAAGGAACCCAGGAACTCTCGGGTCAATGCGGTGACCAATCCTTCTTCTTAATGGAAGTGGACGCTAACGCCCTNCTACTCGTTGTTTTTGACCACCGAAGTAATCTCGGACTGGTCGGNCACAANGCCCGTCGAATTGCGCCGGATTTAGCGCAATATCTGAGCCCTTCGGCCGGTGGGGCCGCCGCATTAAGCCCAGATGATTACGAAAACCTTTGGGGCTGACCGACTCGCTGTTTGACCCTTTCGTTGGCCCTCTGTTACGGGCCNCTCGCGTGCGAGCAATTGGAAAGTCGACGATGAGAAAAGCCCTCTTTTATGCCTGCCTTTTAGCTCCTGTCTCCGGACTGGCTCAGGACCAAGGAGTGACGCCTTCGACAGAGGCGCCAGCTTCCGAGGCAGAAGCCGCACCTGCTGCTGCAGAAGCGCCTGCCGAAACGGAGGCAACGACGCCTCCCCCAACATCGGCTCCGGAGCAGGGCTACGATGTGAAGGTTCGAGATCTCGAAGAGAAGGTCAACCAACTTAAAATGCGCATCTATCAATCGAAAGCACGATTGGTTCGGCTGCANGAGGCGGTGCTGCATGGGGTGGTTAGTGGCGCTCGNGCACGGATCGTACACCGCAATGAGATGAGCGGTCTCTTCCGCCTGCAGGAGGCTCACTACTTTCTCGATGGTGCACCTCTCAAACAAATGACNGACGTCGATGGGAACCTGGCAAAGGCCGAAGAACTNGANCTCTTCCAGGGGCAAATCGTTCCTGGGAATCACCAAATTAGTGTGAANCTAGTCTACAGCGGGAATGGCTACGGAATCTTCACCTACCTACGGGGTTACCGGTTTAAAATTCGCTCCAGCTACACTTTCTCTGCAGAAGAAGGAAAATTCACGGANCTCAAAGTCGTCGGCTTCGAGTCCGGNGGAATAACGACCGATTTGAAAGATCGGCCCACGATTCGTTACGACGTGGAAGTGCGCAAGGACTCNGCGAAAGAGCGTAAAGCTCCGGAACCCATTGCGGNAAACTAAGAAANAACAATGACGCCACGTCTCCTCCTTACAGTTGGNACNTGTCTGATCGCAGCCAGTGGTTTTGCGGCAAACCTACAGCCAATTCAGGAGCAGGTTCGGAGCACCTCGGATCTGGTTGATCAGGTGGCGGATCGAACCCGCTTCGTGGTGGCTCAGAGTAAACTAGAAAGCAGTGGCGTTGCGGAGCGNAGCCGGCAGAGCCGATTGGAAAATGGCGAAGTTCTCTTCCTCCTTGGACACCACGAGAAGGCGGTCGTTGTCCTCTTTGATTTGGTCGATGANCCTGACTTCAAGGGAGCAACTCGCTGGCATGATGCGGTTTATTTCTTGGCGGAATCGCTGTTCCAAGACGGAAACCCAATCGCCTCTCGGNTCTATTTCGAAACCCTNGTGACCGAAAAAGTGGAACGCTACCTGACGCCAGCNATTCTTCGACTGATCGAAATCGCCGGGCAACAGGGTGACTTCGAGGGACTCGAAAAGTCCTTCACTGCCTATCAAGAAGCGAATGCTGGGAAAGTCCCAGAGCAAGTCGACTATATTTACGGCAAGGCAAGGCTTTTGGCCGGACANTACGAACAAGCGATCAAGCGGCTCCAAGGACCGGCGGCAGGCAAGGCGTANCGGAGCCGATCCATCTATGCCACTGCGGTCGCCCAGGCTGCGGCCGGTCGTCTAAAGGAAGCGGCTGCGAGCCTCGACAGCCTACTGAAGCTGGATGTGGTGGATGACATCGATGCGGAAGTACGGGAACTCACCCACCTGGCTCGAGGCCGAGTCTACTACGAACTGGGNGACATCGATGCCAGCATCGACGCCTACCAGGAGATCGGGGTGCGATCGAAATATTTCGATCAAATGCTTTTCGAGATTACGTGGGCCTATGTGAAAAGAGGGGAAGAAAAGGAAACACAGGCAGACCANGAGGCAGAATACCGAAAAGCGATTCGAGCCGTCGAAATTCTCCTCGTCAGCGATCCCCGTTCTCCCATCGCCCCCGATGCGAAGGTCCTGTTGGGCAACCTTCACCTGCGCATGAAAAACTACCAAATAGCAGTGAAAACCTTTGAGTCCGTCGTCGATGCCTTCGAGCCAACCCGAAAAGAACTCGATCGCATCCTACGAGATCGTGGAGACCCTGTTCGTTACTTCCACGAGATCGTCTCTCAAGGGCTCGAAAGCCTGAGTTCGGAGTCCCTACTNCCCCCTNTGGCNAAGCAACTCGCCAGTGATGACCCCAGTCTCGAAGTTTCGGTTCGAGTCTATCGTCAAATCGACAGCGGCAAAGAAGACCTTCGGGAAGCTGAGGACATTGCCGACAGGGTGCTGGCTCGCCTGCAGGGCGACAATCGAGTCAGCCTATTCCCGACTCTTGCGGATGGACTCGGACGGGCGGTTGAGATCATCGATCTGGCGTCTAAGTGCCAACAGCAACTCGTCGAGGCAGAGGCTACCTTGCTAAGCGGTTATGGGATCGACCTCACAGATCTGCGTAAGGCTCAGGCGGCAAGACGTGCAATGCAGGCTCGAGTGGATGCACTGCCCAAAACCGTGGCTGCCATGGTCGAAAGGCGGGATGGAATCACGGGCAGGTTAAGCGATATCGAACAACGAATCTTTCGACTCAACCTCGAACTGGAAGGTTTCCGGCGTATCCTGGGGGCTGTCGACACCTATGTGGCTGAACGGCGGACATCAGGAGCGCTTACGAAAGAAGAAGCAGACTTCTTCCAACTGGAAGTGCCGGTGATGAGAGAGATTATCACCGAACTGGAGAAAGAGAGCNGNAANCTGACNCGCTCNACGGANCGCCGCAAGGATGCGATGGGCTTGGGGGTNGANTCCAACTCGGACGATGCCCGGATCCGTGCTCANTATCTTGAGNCCTTAAACAAGGAACGGCAGTTAATGGCNTCGCTACGGCTCCAGGTTCCNTCAGAAGGTCGGGCGATTCTGGAACAGATCGACAGCACTCGCAGCCGGCTGGTTAAATCGGAAGAACAACTGACGAACTTTCAAATGCAACTGGACAAGACCGTCACCCTCGAGGCGGCTGATCTGAAGGCGAAAGTCATGGTNGAGAAAGCTCAACTCTCCAGTCTAAGAACNCAAAGCACAAAGCTTTCGGCGCAAGCGGATCAATCGGCTGCAGGCTCAGTTTTCGGAACCCTCGAAACCGTTCGAGGACGCTTCTACACCGTCGTGCGCAACGCTGATCTCGGGATCATCGATGTGGCTTGGGACCGTAAAGACCGCGTTGGGAANTCCATGCGCAGCCTTTCCAAGGCAAGAACCGGCGAAGANAAGAAAATCAAAAGCCAGTTTGATGAGGCTCTTGAGACGCCCAAGAAACGGAAGAGGCGCCGCTGATGAACCTTCGCCTACTCTCCATGCTTGGNCTCTTGACNGTCGCCGGTGTGGCGCCGTCACAGGANGCACCCGCTTCGAGCGAATCTGCTGCCCCCTCACAAGGGGAGACCGCAACCGAAGACGCGCCTTCCGCTTCAGAAGCGCCAGCAGGTTCCTCTGAAGAGTCACCAGACGCAGCAGCCAGTGCAGACGCNGCTCAAGAGAGCCGAGACCCTGAACACGTCGCTTTCGAAGAAACGATGGCACGGTTTCGNGCCGTTGCGGAAGCGTANAACCANGAAGTAACCGACGTCATCAAGCGTCGTCGAAACGCNCGACTCGAGCGCCTCAACATCGACTTCGAGGAAAAGATGGCTGCGATTGAAGCCCGCATGGGGATTCGCCGCCAGCAAGCGATCGAGGCGTTTGAGCGCTTTGTGAAGCGCTACCCCAACGATGCTGTCTACACGCCTCCAGCCATGTTTCGACTCGCTGAACTGCATTATGAAGAGGCAAAACAAGCGAACCTCATTGCGGAAGAGCGCTATGAGGAGCAGATGGAATTGTTCAACGATGGCAAGCTNTCGGAAGAGCCTCCNGCCACCCANATGGATCTGAGTCGCAGCATCGAGTTGTATGAAACGATCCTGAAGCGCTTTCCGGGGTATGAACGGAACGATGCCGTCCAGTATCTCTGGGCNTATTGCCAAGCCGAGATCGGTGAAATCGAGNGGGAAAGAGANGGCTTTCTTGCCCTCGTAAGGAACTACCCCGANTCNCAGTTTCGTACGGAAGCATGGCTCCGAGTTGGTGAGAATTACTTTGANGAGGACATGCTTTGCGAGGCGCTTGATGCCTACTCGAAGGTACTCTCAGACACGGAAAGCAGTCTGTACGACAAAGCACTCTACAAAGTGGCGTGGACTCATTACAAACTCGACCGTTTTGAGGATGCCGTCGGGCGCTTCTTTCAACTGGTTGATTTCGCCGAAGAAAGAGCGAAGAAAACCGGTCAACGCGGCTCCGATGTTCGAACAGAAGCCATTCAATACCTCGCCATTTCGGCAACTGAGGATCGCTGGGGCCGACCTCGAGTTCCCGAGACACTCGAAGGATGCCGTGAGGTTACTGCGGGAGACGAAAGCTGGGATGAACAGGAAATCCTAGCCCAAGAAGAACGGGAGGCGCGAGGAATTCCGGAACCTCCGAAAGTTCAACCCCATGAACGCCTGGGTATGATGTTCGAAAAGGCAGGCGAAAAGCCCTACCGACGAGAAATCTACAACGAGGTCGCTAATGTTATCTACGACATGCAGGCCTTTAATCTCTACATCCCGCTGGCTCGTAAGCTCATTGAAATCGAGCCAATGCATCCGGACAATCCCCAAATCACCTGGAACTTAATTCTGGCTCTGGATCAACTGGGTGAGGACACTCGAACCGAAGCCGCCCTTGAGCGCGAGAAACTCAATGCTGCTTACGGGCCTGGATCCCCCTGGCAAGAAGCCAATGAAAATAGGCCCTCGAAGATTCGTCAAGCGATGCGTTTTGCGCAAGATGCGCTCTCAAGCTCGGCGTTGTTCCGGTTTGCTCTGGCTCAGAAATATGTCGAAGAAGGCAAATTGGCGCTCGCTGCCGAAGAGGCGCGGATCGCCGCCGGATACTTTGAGACCTACATCAAGCGCTATCCCTACGATGCGGATATTTACGAGTACAAGTTCTATCGTGCGGTCTGCTTGCAGACAGCTGCCCAGTGGCTTGCCGCTGCGGATGCCTTTGAGGCGATCCGAGATGACAACAGTCGAACCGATCGACGGGAGCGGAGCGCCTATGCAGCATTTCTTATGCTTCAGGCCGAGGTCGACTCCCAAACGGAAAGCGGCGGATTACCTCCCCAGCCTGATGGTAGTGCCCCGGAGGCCCAGGAGATCCCTGTTCTTCTGAAGCGAATGATCAACGCGTCGATGCGCTACATTGAGCTTATTCCAGATGCTCCGGATACGCCCCGGTTTTACTACAATGCAGCGGTCATTTACTCGAACTACAGCCATCGAGAGAAAGCGGACAAATGGTACCGTAAGTTAATCGCTCAATTCCCCGAGCATGAGGGCGCTCTCGATGCCGCTCGCTGGGTGCTGAACAGTTACATTAATCAATCGGATTGGCCTGGTGTCGAGGCATGGGCACGAAAGATGCTCAAAGACGGCGTTGGTAAAGACGACGAGGAGTTCCAGAAGCAGTTTGCCGATATGGCCGCTCGCTCGGTCTATGAGCAGGCGCTCGTTCACTTCGAAAAGCGAGACTTTCAAAAAGCCCACGACGAGTTCTTACGCCTCATCGCCGAGGATCCAAAAAACAAGTTCGCTGCCCAAGCACTCTTTTCCGCTGCATCCTGCATGGATTCGCTGCAGCGATTCCAATCGGCGGGCAAACTCTATGAACGCGTCTTCAATGAATATCCGGAAGACAAAGCACTTGCCTCGCAGAGTTTGTTCAAAGTGGCTTCTGCTGCTTACGAAAGCTTCGAATTTGACCGAGCCATCGATTTCTACATGCGGCTAGTCAATGATTACAAAGACTTCGCTGATCGTGCCGACGCTCTCTACAATGCCGCTGTCGCTCTCGAAGCAACAGAGCAGTACCCGAAAGCTGCAAAGGCATTCCAAAGGTACACGAAGGAATTCAAGAACCGTGAGGATGCGCCGGAGGTTTACTATCGCAGTGCGCTCGTTTGGGAGAAGGCAAACAACTTCAAGCGCATGAAGAGCAGCTTTGATGAGTTCGTTCGCCGTTTCGGTAAAAAGAAGAAAAACATCCCGACGGTGATTAAGATCTACTCCAAGCTCTCTGACGTCTATTGGGATCGCTTCACAAAGATCCGAGCGAACAAGCCCAAGAGACGCTCGGCTCGACGAGCTTGGTCGAAGCAAGTCAAAGCGGCTCGGAAACTCGTTGACGTCTACGCCGACAAGACGCTGAAAACGTACCAAAAAAATGGCTTTCAGCCAGGCAGTGTAGAATCCGCCTACGCCGCCAAGAGCCAGTTTCGAAAACTTGAAGCCGAATACGAGTCCTATGCGAAAATGGACTTCTCGGTGAAAGGACGAAACGAAGAGAAAGTAGCGAAAGCGCTCCAAAAGCGAATCAAGGAAAAGAAAAAATGGGGTGACGAACTGGAGGCAAAATACCTCGAACTCCTAAGTTACAGCCAGTTCGACTGGTCTGTCGCTGGGCTGTACCGTTCCGGCTCGATCTGGGAGGACTTCTCGAATAAGCTGTACGATGCGCCGGTTCCTCGACCCTTTGCCAAAGACGAAATGCTGATGGACGCATGGAAAGAAAGTCTCACAGAGGCTGCAGCTCCCTTTGAGCAACGGGCGGTGAAGAAATACGGAGATCTCGTGACTGCCGCACGCGATCGTAAATTCCGGAACGACTGGACACGTAAGGCGCTCCAAAGTCTCAATAAGTTTGCTCGGGAAGAGTGGCCGATCGAGAAAGAGGCGCTCTCCTTGTCCGTCCGGGAACTCCGGCCGACGGCGACTCTAGATATGCCTCTCGCCATGTGGCAGGAGAAATTTCCTCAGGCACCTCAACAGGAGCCAACCAGCGAAGAGAAAACGACGGAAGGTGAAGGCGAAACAAAGGCAGAGCCCGCCGCAGATCAGGACAAAGAGAAGGCTGCCTCAGGCGACAACGACACTTCATCAGAAAACGGAAACATCCCCAGCCCGGAGCAGGTCGACCAAGACGCTCAGCAATCAGATCAAGCCAACGAGCCAGGCGAAGACAAAGACGAGCCAGGCGAGGACAAGGACGACTCTGAGGAAAGCAGTCCGAAACCAGCCTCCGGCAGCAGCGAACCTTCCGGGGCGGGAACCGAAGCGGTTGAAGTCGGGCAACCCGAACCTGTCGATGAGACGCCCACTCCTGCAGCAGAGGAAACGAGCGACGCTGACGAAGAGGACGAAGACAAATGAATCGCTACTGTCTTCTGGTCACCTTACTAGGACTCGCAGCGTGCAGTGCCGCCGAGACAAAACCAGTCCCTGACGAAACAGCCAGTTTTGAAACGGAAGACAAGGCGCCCCTCGTTGAGCCGGAAGCGGGCCCTGCACCCGTCGTGACGACTCCAGACGCAGGCCAAGAAACCCCGGAGGCAAATGATGGCGGCGTCCCCGTGGAAGATGCAGCGGTTGCTCCCCTTGAAACAGCGGCCGCACCAGACGCAGGCAAGCCCGATGCAGGTCAACTCAAACCGGAGCCCATCCTTGCGACGCCTGAACTTAACGAGCGCTTCCAAAAAGCCTTAGAGCTTGCACCCGATGACCCAGCGGCGGCGGTGGTCGCCTTTGACTCCATCTTTGCAGAGGCCCCGGATTTCTACTTTGCGGCTTACAATTCTGCACTCTCGCTGCAGCGAACTGGACAATTAGATGCAGCGGAAACTCGTCTGCGAGAACTTCACGGTCAATTTGGCGACCGCTACCATGGCTTTGCCGAAGCTTTGGCTTGGATTCTTCACGGTAGAGGCGCTTCTACTGAAGCCGAGGCGATGCTGAAAGAGGCGGTGGATGCACACCCCCTCGTCCTGTCGATACGAAACAGCTACGGCCGATTACTCATCGAACTCGATCGCCACGAAGAAGCCGGAGATTTCGCCCTCGGTACGCTTAAAAAGGACGAAGTCAATGTGGGCGCAATGCAGGTGCTTGGCTGGAGTTTTTGTAAGCGCAACAAAATGGATCTGTGCCTCCTTGTCCTTGGCAACGCACTCAAAGTGCCTGGCAAAGAAAAAGACGGAATGACCAACTACCTGATGGCGCTCGCTTATCTCCAATTTGCGGAGCGCTCCTCAAAACTTCGGGCGGAAGCGAGCGTCCGTGTCGCCAACAATCACCTAAAAATGGCGGCGCAGGCGATGCCTGATCGAGTTGAGGTTTTGGTCAACTACGCCCGTGTGCTGTTGGATACAGGCGACACGGAGCAAGCGGAAAAACTCTCCAAACGAGCGACGCAACTGGCGCCAAAAGACGTGGCGGCATGGCTGGTCTATGGGGTCGCATTACGAGACAATAAAAAGCGTGATGAAAGCCGCAAAGCCCAGTTGAAGGCTCTTGCTGTTGCCCCTCAGCAACATGAAGCCCTCTTTAATTTGGCAATCCTGTACCTCGATCATCCTTTAAAGAAGGTGGATGGGGACGAAATCTGTCCGGACGTGTCGCTCGATCAGGTCAAAGATGAGTTTGGCGATGATCTCTTTGAAGGGATTGCAATCGCCCGCGAAGACCCAGCGTTTGTCGATTCCATCCGTCGTGTCCGCCAGGCTGGTATTTATCTGAACCAGTATAAAGAAGCGGCGCAGCCCAAAGGTGAACTCAGCGACCGAGTGGAAGGNTTGCTNNGAGAGGTTGATAAGTGGGCNAAGAAAATCGCCAAAAAGCGCATGCGGATCATCAAACGAGACAAGCGCAACAAAAAGAAAGCCGAAAGGCGCCGAAANAAACTCGAGCGCGANCGNAANAAGAAAGANGCTGAGGCGAANANGAAGGCNGAAGAGGAAGCTGCTGCTGCTGCNAAAGCCGCTGAAGAAAACAANGATCAACNGGAAGNNCAGCCNGNNACNGANGGNCAGCCGACTNCTGAAAANCCACCNGCGACANCCAACGAACCGANACTGANTGAGCAGCCGGCTGCAGATCAACNACCGGCANCNGAAGNGGCTGCTTCAACGGAGGCGAAGACCGAGCCAACGACTGACTCGAAGGANACANNGNCNGGTGACACCACCTCCCCCGAAGNNNAAAANGANAAGAANAGTGANGNCAAAGAGGAAGATAAANCTGCTGAGAAANAATCTNCCCCGGCGCCTCCTGCACCGGCCNANCCCAATCCCCCCGCCGAAGAACCNGTTCCTTCAGCACCAGAAACTGCGGCGGATGAATCGGAGGATGACGAAAAATGAAATNATTTCATCGAGGCATCATCGCTTTACTGTGCGCTTTTGCACTCTTGGCAGTGGCCAGCCCGGCCATGGCNAAGCGACTNGAAATCAAAGAAGCGTTTACAATCGAGGGCAAGATACAGAAACCAACCGTCAGTTTGTTCATCACTCGGAGCGACTTGGACTTCAAGCGGCTACGCCTTGAGCGCACCTTGATTCCCCGACTCCTTGAGACGATTCGAAAACCTCCATTCTGACGGTTGCCACAGAGTGAAAAGCCCCTTACAAGCGTCTCGCAATTTACCACGCCCGGTGTCGAAAGAAGTCGGGTTCCGCTGTATGTAATGCATTCTCGGAGGACTAATGGGAGCTGCAGCAAAGTTTTTTAATCAGGGTGGCGTTTGGATGTATCCGATCGCCGTGGTCTCGGTCGTCGTTGTGGCGGTTGTGGTGGAACGCATTTGGTTCCTCTTCTTCCGTTANAANCTCAACGCCAAGACNTTCTATCAGCAGATCCAGAAGNTGGTGATGGCGAACCAGGTCGACAAAGCGATNAAGCTTTGTAACCGGGATGGTCACGCTGCGCTTCCCAAAGTGATCAAAGCCGGTCTCACCCGCGCCAANAAAGGCAAGGACGAGATTGAGAACGCTGTGGACGAGGAGGTTCTTCGATTGACCCCCCTCATCACNAAGCGNCTCACCTGGCTTCCCGGTCTCGCCTCGCTGGCAACCATGCTTGGTCTGCTGGGGACGATTATCGGGATGATCGAAGCCTTCGAAGCGGTGGCACACGCGGCNCCCGACCAGAAGCANACGGCACTNGCAAACGCCATCGCTATCGCCATGAACACGACCGCCTTTGGTCTGATCGTGGCGATTCCGACGTTGTTCATCGCTATGATGCTCTCGACGCTGGTGAAGAANATCCTCGACGAAATCGAGGAGTACAGCCTGCGGATCGTGAACATGCTCGTCCTGCGTGGACAGGGTGGTACTGACCCCCTGAACCGCTAAGGATCGTCGTTTCACGGGATTGATGGGAGGCACACGTGCCGCAAGAAGAAGAAGAGATGGAAGAACCAAATCTCATCCCAGTGATGAATTTGGTGATGCTGCTCATCCCGGTACTTTTGATGACCACTGCGTTCTTCGAAGTGGCCGTGATCAACGTTGCGGCGCCGAAGGTACAGTCGGGTCCAGCGCCGGATGAGCCTCCAAAAGATGACAAACCCAAGCTAAACTTGACGGTTGTCATNGGGAACGACGGCTTCAAGGTCTGTGCTTATGGCGGTTGCTTNGGGCCGGGTGGTGCGCCACCCGAACCTGGCGCTGCAGCAGGACCAAGTGCTGGTGGAGCCCCNACAATTCCAACGAAGAAGTACTTGCACTCATGCCAAGACGCTGCCGGGCGCGGGGAGGGTCCTCCCCCCGGCGANGGNCAATGTGCTCTNATCAACCAAGTGGCAATCTGCAAACAAGGATTGGCATTTAGGAAGCACAATCTACCCTATCCCGAGCGCCTTCAGCGATTCGGTGCTACCACTGTAAAGAACGGCGTGAACGCTCTTAACGGTGGAATGCGTGAGGATTGTGATGGTGATGGAAAAGCCGACTTCGACATGTGTGATGCAGCGAAGACGGACTGTAAGTACCTCAACTACGACTACGCAGCACTTCGGGAACAACTCTACAAGCTCAAGGTCAACGCTGAACAAGAGCGGAAGGTCATGATTATGGCCTCAGAAGTAATTCCCTTTGAGGCTGTGGTCGGTGTGATGGATGCTGCTCGAGAGACTGCAACGGATACGGATGAGAAGAAAAAAGAACTCTTCCCAGACGTCGTGTTGTCTCCGGGCTTCCAGTAGATCGGGAGGCAGAAGATGTCCGAAGAAGAAGTTCAACAACAGCAAGCAGCGGTCGGCGGCGATGTCGAAGCGTATGGCGGCTGGGGTGACATCGAGAGCAATGAAGGCTCCCGAAGAAAGAAAAAGAAGCAGAAAGATAAAGAGCTTGCACTCCAAATCACTTCGCTTCTTGACGCCCTGTTCATCATTCTCTGCTTCTTGTTGAAGAGTTACTCCACCAGTCCAGTGAACGTGACTCAAAGCAATAAGTTACAGTTACCGAAATCATCGGCAACTCTCGATCCAAAGGATGCATTACCACTCGTGGTCGACAAGGCGGGAATCACCGTCGATGGCGAGCCGGTTCTGGCAATGAAGGATGGCAAGATTCCAGAGGATATGGTCGATGGTCACATCATCGGCGATTTGGTGGAACGCTTGCGTGAAAAGGCGGAAGAGAAGCGAAAGATGGCCGAAATGAATTCGGACTTGAGCTTCAAAGGAGAGTTGATCGTCGTCTGTGATGGTGATCTTCCCTTCGCTATCTTGCGGGATATTTTGATTACCGCAGGTGACGCCGAGTATGGTCAATTCCGTTTCGCCGTGGTCAAAGCAGCGAGCTAGAACGAAAGTTTTGGAGGCCGAATGTCGGCAAAGGTTCTCCAGGTAGCGGTTACCCAGAACCAAAAGATCCTTAAGCAGAAGCTTATCTCGGATCGCAGCCCAGTCAGTATGGGCAAAGCAGGTTCTGCAACCTTCACGCTCCCCTCGGATGCGCTGGGTGCGAGCTTCACTCTCTTTGAAGTGGTTTCTGGCAAGTACTGCCTGAACTTCACGGACAAGATGACGGGTAAAGTTCGAATCGGCGACGGCGAGTTGGATTTCGCCACGGCCAGGCAGCAAACCGGTGTGCGAAAGAGTGACACCGAATATCAAATGATCCTAACGGCCTCCCACAAGGGTTTCATCGAACTGGGCGATGGTTTAAGGGTCATCTTCTCATTCGTGGATGCACCTGCGAAAGCACCGAAGGCTGCACTGGCGAGTGAAAACTACCAGACCCCCATCGAGCGCTTTCAAAACTTCTTTATTTACTCGTTGGTCGCCTCTTTTGTGGTCCATTCGGTGTTGGTTTACGTGATGAAAATCACGCCACCGCCGAAAGTCACGGTAACGGCTGTTCCCGACCGCTTTGCAGAGGTCATGCAGATCAACAACAAGAAGCCGGTCAAGGCGCCCGAAGAGACCAAAAAGAAGGAAAAGAAAAAGCCATCGAAGGATGCTAAAGGCAAAGCGGATCCCAACAAAAAGAAGGTAGCCGCCAAAAAAGCGCCGAAGAAAGATGCGCCGAAGAAGCGCGTCAAAGTTTCGGCGGCTCAGAAGCAAGCCCAAAGGTCTGCGGCGAAAGCGCAGGTTAAGAACAGTCGGGCATTGAAAGCCATCATGATCGGTACTCGTGGAGAAGGCGGTGCAGGCGTTACCTTTGCGGCCGACAACATCAACACCGATGTCGTGGGTGCCCTGAACAAAGCAGGCGGCCAAGGAATCGGGGTTTCTGATGGGTTACCCGGTGGTGCAGGCGGTGCACGGGCCGGCTCTGGCGGCGGCGGACCCGTGGGTATCGGGGACGTGCAAGGTGTCGAAGTCTCCGGCAATGCGGCCAAGCTGAAGAAGCGTAAACAGGTCAAAATTCGTATCAAGATGAAGATGGCCCAACCCGAGATGGACGATGGTGAACTCGATGCCAAAAAGGTTGGCAATCGTATTCGTCGACGTAAACGTGCCTTCCAAGCCTGCTACGAGCGTGAACTAAAGCGTAGTTCCGATCTCGCGGGCAAAGTGTTGTTGGAGGTCACGGTTGGTTCCAATGGTCGAGTCAACTCCGTCGAGATCCTCGAAAACGATCTCAATGCGAGCGTGGGTAACTGCGTGCGATCAAAGATGCGCTCGATTCGATTCCCGAAGCCGGACGGCGGAGACGAAGCCATTTTCACCTACCCCTTCGTCTTCAGCAAGGGTTGACCCCCTCGTAAGGAAGAAGCCGCGATGGAGCGTCTTGAGCTTCCAGCGATCCGTAGCCTCGTCCAAACCGAGCAATTTGGCAGTTGGTTCGCCGAATTCACTGGACTCCAAGCTCGACTTGGAATGCTCCAAGAAGAGCTTAACGAACTCAAACTCAAACGACGCCGCATGCTCTTTGAGTGCGATTACTGGCGCGATCGAGCGGATGAGTCGCTGCTCGAATCGTCCCGACTAAGGGCTGAAATCGAAAATCTTGAGGCTGATGCCGCAAGAGCAGAAGCCGAGGCTTACCGAGTCCTGATGCGTTATGAAAATAAACGTGCGGAAGTCACTGAGCTTTGGGAAAAGATCGGCGTCGTTGAGCTTCGTGTGGATGACTATCGAGATGAAGCAACCCGAAATCGTATCCAGAAAAAGATTCAACCGGAACTCAATAGGCTGCGAGACGCTTATGGGACGGGTAGCGAGGCCAAAGAACAGCTTTGGGACGAGCACGAAAAGTTGTGGATCCGAAGTGCAGAAGCGTCTTTAACCGGACCGGAAGTCGCAATCCAAGCAACCCGTCTCGAGCAACGCTATGCTGACTTGGTTGCGAAAGCTGAGGGATACCGAAAACAAGCCGATGAGTTGGCCTCACAAGTAGAGGAGGCCAATGAGGACCTCACCGCCGTCAGTCAGGCCCTCGATACGCTAAAGGCCAGCGCAAACGAGCACTTCAACTGCCTTTGCCATCGTGAGTTTTTATACTGGCTCGCCGGTGACGATCGACAACTCGTGTACCTTGTTCCCCTCATCGATAACCGTCACGACTACAATATCGAGATTCGAGCCCGCTACCTGTACCAATGTGGTGCCGAAGAGGGGGTCGCTCATTTGGCGCCGGTCCCCGTGGTCAATGATGACGCAGAGGACATGTCTCGCCTTCGGGAAATATTTGAAGGCTTGGTGGAGGCTCTATGAGCGACGAATTCGACCGTGTTGAGGCACTTCAGACCTCTCCATTATTTGCTTCATCAGGCTCTCCAAGAGCCAAGCTACTTCCGATGGAAGTGCAGTACTTGGCCGACCTGGCCAATCGGAGAGACCTCAAGGCCGGAGACGTTTTATTCAGTCAAGGCGATCCTGGGGACGCCATGTTTGTCGTCGTGTCGGGCGAACTCGAGGTCATCTTGCATCAAGAAGACCGAGAGGAAACGATCGCAACTTTGACAGCGCCGCAGTTCCTTGGAGAGATGACCTTAATCGATAAACAGCCTCGCAGCGCAACCGTGCGTGCCACGACGGATTGCGTCTTGCTGGCACTCTCTTATGACAACATTTACTCATTTGCCCGAGCCCACAGGATGGGCTTCACCTGTCTCGTGATCAACATCGCCAAAACCGTATCAACGCGTCTTCGAGATATGAACGCAGCCGTTCTAGAGAATTGACCTCCAAAGCGCCCACACTTTCTCTTGCCGTTCGGATCCTTTTCCTTGATAGTTCACCTCGTACGGCGCAGACAGCGGCGCAGGCTTGGTTTGGAGACAAGTAGTTCCATGCGACAATTGGCGACCTTGCTGCTGTTGAGCCTCGTGCTGTTGACACCCCAAGAGGGTGTTGCGCAGGCGCCCCCAAAGGAGACGGTGAAAGAAGCCGAAAGGGGCGGCGGGATCCGCCTAACCGACGAGGCACGGTTGCACCCATTCGTCCAGACAGCGCTCGCCTATGACAACAATCCAAACCTCCTTCCTGCTAACACGGTNGGCGACGCTTTATTCATCATCGAAGGTGGTGGTGAAATTTATGTCCCCTCAGACGTTTTGGAAATGCGNGCTCGCCTCGCNNTNAACTACAACTACTACCTCGGACTCGGGAATGCGGACACNGACGGCGACGGTGTTGATGATGTGGCCACAGACGGCCTTTCAGCTGCTAAGGGTGGTGCCGAACTTCAGCTACTNGGAAACAAGAAACGGCGACTNCGCTGGGGCTTGGCTCTACGAAGCAATCGAGTTGACGACCCAACGCCNCTTATNNTCGGTNCGAGAACGGGNCGTCTTTATTCGACNNTNAACCTNCTGCTCGAATGGCGTCCTGGCGGGCAAGCGATGGGNTTCAAGATTCAACCNAANGGTTCTTANGATGCCTACGACGGCTTGANTGCGGAGGAAGCTGCCAAAGGAGCTACTTACGATCCGACGGCGGCGAACTCAACGCGGTACGGGCTTAGGGCCGACTACGATTGGCGGATTTTCCCACGGACGCAACTCGTCTTGAACAACAGTTGGATGGTGTCCCGAAGTCAGGATACCACCTCAAACCCACTCAACAGTGAAATTGGTTTCATGGGGCAAATCACGCCCCAGATTTCAGCTATTGTCGCCGGCGGATACGCCCTTAGTGGTCTGGTGGACAGCCTCAACCTAAGTGGTGATGGNCAAGCTGCAGCAGACACATCAACGTTNATTGGTCAATTCGAAGTACGCTACGACGAGAAGCGGAGCACCACAACCCGTGTCGGTTTCCGGAGGGCTCTGCTGCCAGCTGCTTATCACGGAACCATGCAAAATAATCAGTTCTACTTTCGCTACTATTCTCGCTTTGGAAGAGGGCTTCGAGCACTGTTCAATGCTCAGTACGACCTGAGAATCTTCGGCGCACTAACGGGTGATAANCTACAGACCTTNATCAACGTCGGCGGCGACGACCGGATTGACCATCAGGTATCAGTAAATGGCTCGCTCCTTTATCAGCCGAAAAGAAACTGGCTCGCAGGGGTCAGCGTCANGCCCGATTACGTGGCGACTAATTCGAGCTTCAACAAAGGCACNCCGGAAGAGCCAGAGTATGCNGCTGAATCAGGTTATCTTCGCCTCATGCTGATGTTCATGTTTGAAGCCAAGCTGTAATGTTCCGAGCGCTGTTCGTCGGACTGCTNTTGTTGTCCGGCTGCCGAGGACACCGTGCCCCCGCACCAACCCCTCCGGACCTTGAGGCGATTCGAGAGGAGCTTGCTCGTCGAAAAAGCTTCATCGGCCCCGGAGATATGGTCAGCATCCAAGTCTATCGCCACAAAGACCTATGTCTCGACCAAGTGGTCAGTGAGGATGGAACGATCAGTCTNCCCACCGTGGGAGAAATCGCTGTCTCTGGCAAAACACGAAANAACCTAGAGGACGAAATCGCACAACGNCTCGGTGATGGTGGCATCAAAAATCCGCAAGTTGCGGTNCTTATTAAGAAACTCATCAGCGCCAAAGTCTCCGTTTACGGNGAGGTTAAAAAGCCGGGAACTTTCCCCTACGAGTCCGGAATGACCGTCGTACAAGCCATCACCTTGGCAGCGGGTTTCGAGAAGACNGCACAACAAGATGCCGTGGTGATTATNCATGCATCAGGAGAGCGCTTGGAAGTCCCCGTACGAGCCATTGGCCTCGGGCAAGTCCCCAATGTCCCCCTGATGCCGGGCGACATTGTTTACGTGCCGGAGTCCTACTTCTAGGGGGAAGAATGAAGGGAATTATTCTCGCCGGCGGAATGGGCACGCGTCTATCCCCACTGACTCGTGTNACCAACAAACACCTGTTACCGGTCTACGATTGNCCCATGATTTACTATCCNCTGCGGATGTTGGTGACGGCGGGTTTCGAAGAAATCATGATCGTGACCGGCGGCGATCATGCGGGCGACTTCTTGAAGCTATTNGGGAACGGCTCAGAGTTCGGCTTAAAGCACCTCAACTACACCTATCAAAAGGGACATGGTGGAATCGCCGAAGCTCTTGGCTTGTGTGCCCACTGGGTGGACCGAGAACCTTGCTGTGTCGTCCTCGGTGACAACATCTTTCAATACAGTCTAGCCGATGCGGTCCAGCANTATCGACAACATCCCGTGGGTGCTCAAATCTTTATGAAAGAGGTTCCAGANCCGCAAAGATTTGGAGTTGCTGAACTGGATGGTGATCAAGTCATCCATGTGGAGGAAAAACCCAAATCGCCTCGGAGCCACTGGGCCATNACGGGCGTCTACTGCTACGATGCTCGTGTCTTCGACATTATCGACGGCTTGGAGCCCAGTGCTCGAGGGGAACTCGAGATCACAGATGTGAACCGGGCTTATCTCGAGTGGGGAGATCTTCGAGCCGCAAAATTACAGGGGTGGTGGACCGATGCAGGCACCTTCGACAGTCTTTTGAGAGCGGGGCAACTCGTTGCGGAGACGGGAGCAAACCAACCCCCGGTCTCCGTCTGAGGTAGGAACAGAGAAACCATGACTGGTCTGATCGTAAAGCTCGACCGATCCCTGGATGCACTCCAGGCACGCTTGAAGGCACTCAGCCCTCAACGATCTGCCGCACTAGGGATTCTCATCGCTGCACTCCTTGTGGTTCCCTGGCTTGGAAGTACTGGGCTCACCTCNCCCTGGGAGGCTCAATACGCTGAAGTTTCCCGAGAGATGACCGCGACAGGCGACTATATTTATCCCACCTATCGCAACGTCGGATTCTTCTCCAAGCCTGTCCTAACCATGTGGCTCACAGCGCCTGGTNTATCGCTGACTGGGGGGTGGATGAGTGANGGTGTCCACTCGGAGTGGATGCCTTTTGCTGTTCGTCTTCCCATCGCACTTCTCCTCTTACTGCTCGCCTGGTCTTGTCATTGGGCAGTCAGTCGAATTTGGGACCGACAAACAGCGCTTCTTAGCACCGTGGTTCTTGTCACCTGTCCTTTTGTNCTTTTGGCGGGCCGTCAGGCTGTCACCGACATGCCTTTCCTGGCGCTGCATGGCTCTGCACTCTTTCTTCTCGCTGGCTATCTTTTCGGGGCGTCGTCATCGGAGGAGGACGACGATGGCGAGATCGACAGCAAAGCTGCACTGGCTCTGGCGGGCGTTGCNGGATTTGCATCTGAACTCACGGTCGGACTGCTCGTACCAAGCCTTGATTCCGGGCTGCGGTTACTAATCGCTCTGGTCGTCTTTGTGGGCTTACTCGTGCACTTTTCCCGCNGTGGTCGACAGGANGCAAAGCCGANGTGGTCACAACGCATGGGNCTCTTTAAAGGTAGGCCGACAGACTCGATGCCTCTGTGGTTCCCCCTGTTGCTCGCCTGCTTTTTTCTCATCCAGGTGGTCTGGCTTACCGTCACCCCCGAACCCGAGCACTACATGGGTATGCGTCGGATGGGCCCCCAACTTCCGGTACGTCTCACCACCATCGTTATTTTGATTCTAGGTGGTGGTGGTCTCTGTCATTACATCAGCAAACAAAAGCGAAGCGATCTGCCCATCTTTGGCTTTTATGCTCTTGTCGGTTTGGCGACTCTTGCGAAAGGCTTCGGTGGCCCCTTGATCCCTGGTGCGGTCGCTTTGGTTTACATCATCACAGCNTGGGATTGGGGCGTCCTCAAACGAGTCCGGTTGGTCTCAGGCCCCTTGCTCGCTCTCGTGATTGGAGGGCCGTGGTTTCTGGTCATGTTCAATTACACGGGCCGTGACGAGGAAGGAAAGACCTTCTTCTCTCGCTTTATTATCCACGATCATGTGAACCGAGTNGGTGGCGGTATCCATGGGGATGAATCCAAACACAAACTCGGGTTTGGGTTCACCTACTACATGCGATACCTCAGCTATGGTCTCTTTCCGTGGGCAATGGGNGTCCCATTGGCCTTGGTGGATGCCGGACTGCATCGAGAGGCAGAAGACCGCCGGCGCCGTGCGGTCCTCTTTCTTCTCGCCTGGTTCGGTACNACCTTTCTGCTCTTTACCCTCATGGCGACCAANTTTCACCACTACGCACTTCCGATCGTTCCCCCCTTGGCGATCCTCGTCGGAATTTGGCTNACCCGCGTCGCACGGGGTNAATCTCGATGGTCCATGGGCTTGGCCTTACTCGCCATCATCTTCGGGATTTCCGTCGGCTCCGATTTAGCCAAGTTCCCCTGGGAATGGATGGATCTCACCACCTATCACTACATCAACTACAAGCCGAACAGTTACTTTCCCGGCAATGCAACGGGTCAATGCGACTTGGGCTACAGTTACTGCTCCATCTTCGGCATTATCCCNGTCACCCTCGCTCTCGACTGGCGGTTCATCGTAGGCTGTCTCGTGGGCGTTGTGGTCGCATTGATTTTACTCGCGAGTCTCGGCGTTGTGATCCGAGGCCAACAAGACGAAGCCAGTGGTCGACGCTGGGTGGTCAGTAGTTGGATACTCGGTGCGTTGATTACNGGCACCTTTGTGAGCCACGTCTACTTCCCCATGCTCAGCCAACACTGGACCCACGCCAACGTCATCGAAACCTACTTCAAGCAACGGAGTCCNGGTGAGGATCTCGTGGCTTATCAAATGAANTGGCATGGCGAGACGTTTTACGCCCGTAATCTCGAGCATCAGGTCAACGATGGTAAACGATTGAAAGCGATCGTTGAGCGCCCCGGGACGTCTTGGGTCCTCACCGAGCGTAGCCGCTTTGATGGAATGACAAANACNCTCGGCAGCAAGTACAAGCCAAAGATTCACATNGTTGATCGCAGCAATGTAAAGTGGTTCCTGGTCCGTATCGACGACTGAGAGCCGACAACATCGACAGAACTCGACTCCCTACGCCCCAGAACCCCCGTCCGACTCCACAAGATGTAACGGGTACTTTGCTNGAGTAAGGCCCTAAAGAAGAAGGGGCGATTTCGCCCCTTCTTCATTCGACTCAAATGACAACTGCCCTGTGTGGCCGCCTCTTTAAGCTGTTGCGGGCTCCTCGCCAGCCTCTTCCTTNGGTTCAGGCGGCTGTTGCCCCTTCCCCTTGGGTTTTGCGTTCCAGACCCGAGTTGCGAGGAGGAAGCCAGCGGCACCAACGATGATCATCGAAATGGGCCAGGGCGACCAATTGGCGGGTTGGGTCACTTCACCGATCAGTTTGCCGGTCTCGTCGAAGCGTTCCTGCGGCAAAACATAGGCATAAGTTAACGACATNACGCCAGTGCCCAGATAGACGAANCCGTCGATAATCCCGACAGCAATACCCACGTTTTTACGACCACCAAAGTCCATGGAAGCCGTACCCGATAACATCCCATGGACACCGATCACACACATCGAGATCAGGATNGCGAGGACGCCAGGCAGAGAGAGCTTGATACCACCCACCTGCATGGCCGGCGTCTGGTAAGCAAACAACAGAGCGATGGAGCCCAAGGTCACCCCNAGATAGAGGATCGCCGCTACCGGTCCCCGACGGGACTGGAACACTCGATCGGAGATCACACCAGCAAGCACACCACCCATGATCCCCGCCACACAAAGCCACATGCCCCAGTGGTCATAAATGAAGTCACCCTTGAGTTGCAGGACCTCATCGGTCTGCTTAGCAAAGGTCCGGTACCACTGCATNGGTGCCTGGCGAATGAAGCCACTGCAGAACTCAACCAGAGCGATTGTGATGATNATTGGGTTCGTGAGCATGCGCTTGAAGACTTCGAGAGCACCCAACTGAGGTCCGTCGTCCCCAGAGGATGCATCGGCGGTATCGAAATCATCCAGCCCAGCATCTGCTGGTGAATTTTGCACCATCATGAAGTCTGCAACCCAGAAGATCACCAGAAGGACCGCCGGAATNAAGAAGACCTCAGCCACTCCNAAATGGTTCACAATTTTGTAGCCAACATCGAAAGCAAAATAGATCCCCAACGAAATAAGGATCCCAAAGATCGCACCAAAGACCCCTCGCTCGCGCACGTGGAACCATGGCGCATTGCATTTCACCACCGCAACCGCACCGAAGCTCTGGAAGTACATGTTGATGCCATAGAGCACCGAGAAGATCGTAATAAAGTTCTGCCCGATCGCTGTGTGCATTGGCCCCTCATTGATCANACTCCAAGAGGCGAGCCCCATGAGAAGGTTCGCNAAAGCCGAGCCACCAGCACCCACCAAAATAGCGAACCGGCCTCCCAGCCGATCGGTGAGCGGCCCATTGACCAAAAAGGAGCAACCGTAGACCCAGACGCCGACGGTAAAGATCACACCGAAGCCCTCGTTACTCATGAGTGCGCCACCGGCGGCATCCTGCATTTCCTCAAATTTAAACTTGGAAACCTTCAGATTGTAACGACCCATGTAAAGGAAGGCGTAGGTCAAGCCGAGCGGCAACCAGTTCATCACCCTTCGNCGCTTAAANGCCGGGGAATGGTTGACTTCCTCGACCGTTGGCAACCGGCTGATGACAAANACAACGACAGCCAAAAGGATGAAAATGGCGAAAAGTTCACCATAAGCCTCAAACACGCTGGCTTTTTCAGCGGCGAACACGTCGTTGGCAAAAAGAAGGGCGGCGATGAAGAGCGCTGGTCGCATAAAGGCAACTCCGATTAGTGATCACGCTTTTTCACACACCTGCATGGAGGTCGACTGCCAATATGGCAGCCGCTTNCTGCCAAAGTGGCGCAACCAAACGANANAGGCANTCTTTGNTNTTGATNTTACAGTNATTTTTTCTGGCATGACCCCTGCAAGCTAAGCAGATAAGGAGGTGGCTAACTTGGACCGTTTGNCACGATTCAAGCCCTTGGGACCATTTTTNGGCCTTGCCCTGATCGCCTATCTTTTGGCTGGGATCGTCACCACTTTTATCGCCGACTCTCGGATGCCGATTCCGAGTGTCCCGGAGGCTTCGAAATCAAAGAAACGTAAGCGCCCCAGCAACCGCGGCAATCTGACAGCTCANATTGCAGANCGGAACCTGGCGGGNACCAAGCGTAGCGAACAGCCTGTCGCTGCNGCNGCTACNCCCACCGAGGAGGTGGATGATGGTGACTTGGTCAAGTCCAGCATCAACGGCTACGTCCTTGCTGTCGTTCGCTTTGAGAACAAAAACCACAGCGTCGCCCAGATCGAAAACGGTCTCCAGCGCAAATCCTACATCGGCTACATCGGCGACCGCATGTGGCCCGGCGAGGAAGCCGGCGCTGATCTGTTCGAGATCCTCGATATCGAAGCGGACCGAGTCATCATNCGNGAGTTGAGCAACAACAAACGNTCCTATTTGGAACGNAAAGAACAAAAGGGTGGGCCTNCNGCNAGTCCNAGCACCGGCAAAAGCAGCAAGGGCGGTAGCAAGTCCGGCAAACGCAGCGAGGTCACCAAAGAGATCGTCAAAGGCATCAAATCCTCAGGCAATAATCGCTGGGAGGTGGAACAGAAATCCATCGACACCGTACTCAACAATCTGAGCGTGTTAAGCCAAGATGCCCGGGTAGTGCCCGATTTCTCAGGCGGCAAACAGCGGGGCTTCAAGCTCTTCTCCATCAAACCAGGAAGCGTTTATTCCAAAATCGGTGTCCGCAACGGCGATATTCTAACCAGCGTCAACGGCTATGGTCTCGATAGCCCCGACAANATTCTTGAAGTCTACGGCAAGCTTAAAGACAGCAGCCAAATCACCGTTGAGATCCTCCGACGGGGTAAGCCCCTCTCCCTCGAGTACAGCATTCGCTAGCAGGCCGCTGGCGTGTTTAGAAAGGACCGACCATGAACGGTCTCAAACCCCTTCTCGTGATGCTGGCCCTGTCCAGCCCCCTCGTGCTCAGCACATCGGCACAGGCCCAATCTTCAAAACGAAAGGGCAACCGCGGCAAGCCGGTCGATTGCTTTAAAGAACAGACGTACAAGTTGCCGAAGTTGCTGCAACTGATGAGCGAATTGACCCGTAAAAACTTCATCTTGAACGAGAAACTGAAGAACAAAGAGGTCACCATTTACTGCGAGCGCTCGGTCTCGGTGAACGAAATGTATCGAGTGTTCATCAGTGCGCTGGCAATTCATAAGCTCACCATCGTTCGAGTCGGCAAGTTCTATCGTGTGACCGCCATGAAGGATGCCAAAGGAGCGCCGAGTCCAACCTACTTAGGCAGTACCGAAGGCATGCCTTATGACGAACGGCTCGTGACCTTGATCCACAAACTCAAGCACATGGATGCGAGCGTCATTCAAAAAGTGATCAAGTCCATGGTCGGTAAGAACGGTAAACTGGAGGTGCTTCCCCCTCGGCTTTTGGTCATCTCAGACAATGCCCTCAATATCCGTCGCCTGCTAAAAGTCATCGAGCACCTCGACACTGAGGGCGGCTCCCAGCGGATTCACTTCTATGAAGCCCGATATGCGGAGGCTCAAAGCCTTGCCGCCAAACTGAAAGAGGTCTTCGAAGTCGAGGGAAAGAACAAATCGAAGAAGAAGAAAAGCAGCAGTAAAAAGAAGTCAAAGGATGGTGAAACCAGTCCCGACGAAGTCGTTCTCGATCGAGTGGTGGCCGACGAGCGCACGAACCAATTGATCATCGTGGCTCCGGAGGCTGCGTTCAAAAAAGCGAAAGACCTCCTCGATAAGTTGGATGTACCCACCCCCGATGATGAAGGGGCTATTCATGTCATCCGCCTTGAGAATGCCACCGCCAAAGACCTCGCTGGTACCCTTTCCGGTCTCATCACCGGGGTCACCTCAGGACGCAAAACCAAAAGCAAAAAGAAAAGCTCAAGCTCAGGACGAGCAACCTCCGACCCAGAAGGCCTCTTCCAAGGAGAGGTGAAAGTCAGCGCCGATGAACCTACCAATTCGTTGGTAGTCGTGGCCAGTCGCAACGACCTTCGAGTGCTCAAGAATATTGTACAGAAGCTCGACTATCGACGCCCTCAAGTCTTTGTCGAGGCCGCCTTTTTAGAACTGACGATCAACGACAACAGTAAGATTGGTGCCGGTATGCACAGCGGGATCACCACCCAAGGGACGGATTGGGAAGACGGTGACTTCGAGTTCCTCAAGGATGGTGGTGGTGTGGTTAATTTGAACACTGGATTAAACTCGCTCACCTCTGGACTGGGGCAAATCGCAAGCCAAGGTCTCGTCGGTACCTTCCAAGGCATGCCGATCCCTGGTCTGGATGCCATCTTGCCCGACAACATGACCCTACCCACCTTCGGAATTGTTCTTCAGGCGCTGCAAGGCAACGGCGCCGTGGATGTCTTGTCGACCCCACATTTACTCACCACAGACAACGAAGAAGCGGAAATCGTCGTGGGTGAAAATGTTCCTTTCGCTTCGGGTCTCACCGGAGGTTTAGGCGGTCTCTCCAACCTGCTGGGCGGAGCCAACAGTGGCACCGCATCCGCAGCGACTTCCGCACTCTCGGGGTTGGGAGGCTTGGGCATCCCAAGCGTCAGTATCCAACGGCAAGATGTCGCCTTGAAGTTCAAGCTTACGCCGCACATCACCAACACCGGGCACGTCCGAATGGAGTTGGAAGTTGAAATCAGCGAACTTGGCGAAATCGAACCCACCACCCGGAGTCCAAGAACCACGCAACGTAAACTCAAAACCACCGTACTCGCCATGGACAACCAGACCATCGTGATCGGTGGTCTCATCAGCGACAAGCAAACAGAATCTGAAAACAGAATCCCCTTTCTGTCTCGAATCCCCCTCCTCGGACATCTTTTCAAAACCCGGGAAACAAAAACGGCGAAGACCAATCTCCTTATGGTCCTCACCCCCCATGTGGTTCGAGATCAGAAAGATTTCGCCCGTATCCACCGTGAAAAGATGCAGGAGCGCAAAGCCCTCGCCAGTCTCGTTAATCGGCGCCACAGTTCCTTGCCCCCGAGCGTCAACTGGCGCCGGAAAATCGGTGCTTTCGCCCGCATCGAACGGGTCCTGAAAACGGAAGAATCACGGATTGAAAACGGAGGCCAAGGAGACGGTACGGACGCAATCATCTCCCCGGAAGCAACTTCGGACGTGGAGACTGAGAAAACCGGCACCGAAAAAGAAGACAAGGAAACACAAAATACAGGCGATAAAGAGCCCAAAGAGGGGACTAAAGAGGACAACCCCAAAACGGAGGAATCGCCACAGTCTGAGCCCAAGAAACCAGCGGGTAAGGGAGCTCAGTAATGCGCCTCGGTGGTTTGCTTCAAGAGCACTTTGGGCTGAGCGCCCAGGGCTTAGAAGAAGCGCTCCTCGAACAGGAGGAGCGAGGCGGTCTATTGGGTGAAATCCTGCGAGCCCAAGACGTCATTAATGATGAGCAACTGGGTCAAGCCTTGGCGCTGCAGGCTGAATGTCCATGGATTGAAGAGATCGAAGCCGAAGCGATCCCCGATCATCTGCTCGACCGAGTTCCCATCGCCTTCGCTCGGGCGCAACGGGTTTTGCCCATGCAAGAACAGGAGAATGGGCGGGTCCTTGTGGCGATCACTGATCCTTACAACCTGTCGGTCATGGGCGATCTGCGCATGATGCTGAAGGCCCGAGTCGATCTTGCTGTCACCACGGAAGAACAGTTGCTGACGGCGCTCAATACGGCCTACGATCGAGCCACTCGATTGGCTGAGGATGCCGCCGAGGGCTTGGAAGAGACCCACGGTGATGATGAAGCTGAGTTGGACATTCAGGACATTCTGGATTCCGACGATGAGGCGCCCATCATCCGGTTTGTGAACTCCATTTTGAGTCAAGCCATTCGAGAACGAGCCAGTGACATCCATTTGGAACCCTTCGAACGAGAACTATCGGTTCGCTTTCGGGTCGATGGTGTACTGCGCGGCGTGGTCAATCCTCCCAAGGCAGCCCAAAATTCCATCATCAGCAGAATCAAAGTGATGGCAGGCCTGAACATCGCCGAAAAGCGGCTTCCTCAAGATGGCCGAATCCGTCTCAAGCGAGCGGGTCGAGACATTGATATTCGAGTGAGTACGGTGCCCACCAACTACGGTGAGCGAGTGGTTTTACGTTTGCTGGATCGCAGTTCGGTCCTGAAACCCCTCGACAGCCTTGGCTTCGATCAGGGAATTCTCGGTCAGGTGGACCGACTCATTCGCCGGAGTCACGGCATCATCTTGGTCACCGGGCCCACGGGTTCCGGTAAAACCACCACCCTCTACGGCGGCTTGGCGACCATTAACTCCCCTGATCTCAACATCCTGACCATCGAAGATCCCGTGGAATACCAACTGCCCGGTGTGGGTCAGGTCCCGGTGAACACGAAGATTGATCTTACCTTCGCCAACGGCCTTCGGGCCTTCCTACGACAGGACCCAGACGTCATCATGGTGGGTGAGATTCGCGACCTTGAGACCGCTGAGATCGCCATTCAAGCGTCGCTCACGGGTCACTTGGTCCTGTCCACCATTCACACCAATGACGCTTCGTCCGCGGTCACCCGGTTGGTTGACATGGGGGTGGAACCCTTCCTCGTCGCTTCCTCATTGGCAGGGATCCTCGCCCAGCGCTTGGTACGAACCATTTGTCCCCATTGTCGCTATGAACGCCCCATCACCGAAGGGGAGTTGGCCGAGTTAGGCCTAAGCGCCAAGGAAGCTGGCCGGATGATCAGCGAAGGCAAAGGCTGTAGCCAATGTCAGGACACCGGCTATCTGGGCCGGACCGGAATCTATGAACTTCTTATGGTCAGCGATGAGGTCCGAGACCTTGTGCTCTCCAATGCCGATGCATCGAAGATCAAAGCCGCCGCCCGACGCCATGGCATGAAGACCCTTCGAGAAGATGGTGCGTCCAAAGTTCTCGCGGGCATGACGAGCGTCGCCGAAGTCTGTCGCGTCACCACCGAGGAGGCGGTCCTCGACCTCGATTAAACCATGCCACTTTTCGAATACAAAGGCTTCGACGCCAGAGGAAAAACCGTCAAAGGGGTTCGCGATGCGGACTCCGTCAAGGCCCTGCGTGCGCAGATGCGACGTGAAGGGGTGATGCTAGCGAGCGTCGACGAAGCCAAAGCGCAAAGTGAAAGCCAAGTCGAAGTCCGACTCGGAAGTGGTCGAATCGATGTTCGAGAGTTGGCTGTGGTGACGCGCCAGTTTGCGGTCTTGCTTCGCAGCGGAATCCCCCTGGTCCCTGCGCTCACCGCTCTTGCCGAACAGGTTGACAACCCTCGCCTTGCTCGAATGCTGGGCGATGTGAAAACTCGGGTCAACGAAGGCGCCAGTTTGGGCGATGCCTTGGCGAACCACCCAAAGGCGTTCAACACGATTTACGTCAACATGGTCCGAGCGGGCGAGAGCTCTGGCGCCCTGGATGTGGTTCTGGAACGCTTAGCGGACTTCACTGAGAATCAAGCGGCGCTCAAGGGCAAGGTAATCGGCGCATTGATCTATCCTCTTGTCATGATCCTCGCTGGCGGTGCCATCGTGGTCGGCCTCTTCATCTTTGTGATTCCCCGCATTTCAAAAATCTTTGACCATGCGGACGCTCAACTCCCCTTGCTCACAAGGCTTCTCATCGGACTCAGTGAACTTCTGAGCAATCCACTCATCGGTGGCCTTCTTGCCTTGTTTGCAGTGGCTGGCGTGATCATCCTCCGTCAGTACATTAAGACCGACAGTGGACGTCTGCGCTGGGATCGCTTCAAACTACGCTTTCCGAAAATGGGTGATATTCATCGGATGATCGCCATCGCCCGGTTTGCTCGAACCTTGGCGACTCTGTTGTCCAGCGGTGTCAATCTTTTGCATGCCTGCAAAATCGCTCGCAACGTCATGGACAATGAGATTCTAGCTGGAGTCGTTGACGAAGCGGCTGCGGCGGTCAGCGAGGGACAAAGTCTGGCTGCACCCCTCAAGAAGAGCGGCGAGTTCCCGCCCATCGTCTTTCACATGGTCGCCATCGGCGAACAAACCGGCCAACTCGAAGAAATGCTCGCCAACGTGGCTCGCGGCTACGAGCAAGAGGTGGAGGTGAAAGTGAGTACACTCACCAGCCTGCTCGAACCTTTCCTTATTCTGTTCATGGGCGGCGTCATCTTTACGGTGGTGATGGCTGTCCTGACACCCATTCTGCAAATGAATCAGTTCATCAAGTAAGCGAGGTCAATATGACAAGCACGGAAGCAAAGAAACGCCAACACCGACGCCGAGGCATGACCCTAATCGAGATCATGGTCGTGGTGGCAATTCTTGGCATCTTGGCAACGGCGATCACCATGGGTGTGATGGGTCAGTTGGATGATGCCAAGGTCCAAACGGCCAGACTCAAAGCCAACGAAATCGCAAAGGCGATGGACCTCTACAAGATCCGTAACAATGGCTACCCAAGTACCGGTGAGGGCATCAATGCCTTGGTGAATCCGGGCAAAGGGCAGCCTCTGTTTGACGAACTTCCCGTGGATCCATGGGACAATCCCTACAATTACGCCAATCCAGGCACTCGCAACAGCCGACGCTTCGATGTCTGGTCCAATGGTCCCGACGGCGAAAGTGGAACCGCTGATGATGTGGGCAACTGGAAAGAAGAGTAATCTCGATGACCCGCCGCTCTGG
This sequence comes from Myxococcales bacterium, assembly GCA_002696345.1. GTDB lineage: Bacteria > Myxococcota > UBA4151 > UBA4151 > UBA4151 > UBA4151. The sequence goes on along the minus strand of NZRT01000071.1, from coordinate 35,754 downwards.
CTTCACCCTCATCGAACTCACCGTCGCCATTGCGGTGGTGGGCTTAGTGGTGGCCAGTTTCGCCGCTGGGCTGCGGGGCTTAGACGATGCGAAAAGTCGGGAGGCGGCAGGAAAGGTCGCAGCCGCAATCCAGACAGCCTTCGACCAAGCGGCTCTCTCCGGCTCCGTCCACAGACTCTCTTTCGAAGCGGGTCAACCGGCCATGCGCTTAGATCTCGCAGCGGGCAGCTTTAGTTTACCGGCGGTGCCCCTCGAGGTGGACGGACAGGGCAAGGCAAAAGAGGCAGAAAAGGCGGAAAACGAGGAAGAAGGCTACCTGAGCGCGCTGCATGAATCGGCTCGCCAAGAGCTTGAACGGCTCCGAGCCGGGCCCAGTTGGTCTCCTGCGGAGAGCGAGTTGGGCGAAGGCATCGAATTTGATTCACCGGTCAAAATCCTCGCCTTTTGGACGGATGATTACGAGGGCATGGTAAAAACCGGTGAGGGCGCTCTGTACTTCTTCCCCCGAGGTGAAACTCAGGACGCCATCTTCTGGGTCGGTGAAACGGAAGACGATGCGATCTCCGTTCGAGTCGATGGCCTCGCGGCACGCATTCAAACCCGCTTCGAATTGCTCAAGCCGGAGGACTCATGAGTCACCGACGAGCCTTTTCATTGATCGAAGTGGTGGTCGCCATCGGCATTTTAGGCTTCATGCTCACCGCCTTGTTCAGCCTGCAAGGGACTGCGGCACGCAGTGTCACCTACAGTCGCAATGTGCAGATGGCCGCGCTCCTGGCGAAAGACAAAATGCTCGAGTTGGAATGGATGTTACGTAAAGATGGCTTTCGCTTGGGCGAAGCCACCCTCTCTGGAGATTTTAGCGAAGCGGAAGCTCCCGACATCCAGTGGGCTGCTGAAATCCGAAAGGTCGAACCCGAGGCCCTAATGAACCAAGCCGACGACTTGGGCGGAGTTCATCCTTTAGCGGCTCAAGCATTTCCTATCTTTGGTCATCTGGGCAAAATGCTCAGCGAGCAGTTACGTGAAATTCGACTGACCATAAGTTGGAAAGAAGGGCGCTACGACGAGAGTTTCGAGGTCGTCACCCATGTGGTGCACTTGGGGCGTCCGCGGGCCGTGACCCCGGCAGCCACAGGCTCAACCCCCATGGGCAATACGCCCTCGATCGGTTCCATGAACCCAAGCTCCTCCACCGACTCGAAGGGGAGCAAATAACCATGAGAAGGCAGGGCTTTACACTTATCGAAGTGGTCGTCTCTCTGGCCATTGTCAGTGTGATTGGCTTGGCTCTCTACGGCACCGTCGAGCGCAGTTTCTCCATGCGTGAAGAGATCGCAACCCACAGCGAGCGCTACCGTCAGGCTTACGTGGCTCTGGAGCGGATGAGCCGCGAATTAGCCCAGGCCTTCGTCAGCAACCACGTCAACAAAGCAGACATTAGTACGCAGACCGGATTCTACGGCGAAGAAGATGAGGTGCTGTTTACCTCCTTCTCCAACACGGTGTTACGCAAGGATGCCTACGCCGGCGACCAAGAGACCATTCGTTACCGGTTGGGGCAGGACCCGACGGGAGGGGAGGGGACCTGTTTGATGCGCTGGTCTGCCCCTCGAGTCCTTGAGGATATCGAACAGGACGATGAGGGCAAAGAGCGGGTTCTGATCTGCGGGGTTCGACGCATTGAACTCAAATATCATGCGGAGCGAGAAGACGACTGGAGTGACTCCTGGCGGACAGAGGATATCGCTCACAAAGATGTGGACGACGGCGAAGTGCGGGCCCGCCTTCCCGATCGAGTTCGAATGAGTTTGTGGGTGGACATGCCCGACGGCTCCAAGCGCCTGTTCCGCACTGCCACCACCATTCGACTCACCAAGGCATTGAACTTCTGATGCAGGCGAAAACGACCCCCAAACAGCGATTTAAGAAACGCCGAGGTGTCGCTCTTCTTATGGTCCTAGCGACTCTTGCCATCTTGACCACCATGACCACCCAGTTCGTCCATGAAACACAGGTCAGAAGCCAAATCGCTGCAAACGCTCGGGACTCGGTTCGTGCCTATTTCCTCGCCCGTAGCGGCACCGAACTCACTCGTCTCCTGATCGGTTTTATGAAGCAAAAGCCCTGCCCTATGAGCATGGGTCTGGGCACGCTGGCGAAAGGTAGCAGTGGCGGTCAAGCCACCTGCGAAGATGAACTACGAGGGCTGCAGTCAGCACTCAATCTTCCGCCCCAGCCCTTTTGGCGCATGCTACCACTCGACTCAGGTCTGTTCGGCGCGATCGGCGACGGTAGTATGGGGCAAATGTTGGGTCTTCCCACGCCGAAACTCACCACGGCAGCCATCGACCCCCAGTCTGGTGCCCTGACCAACGAAGAGGAGGGTGACGGCCCCGGGGGGGAGGGACAGGCGCTGCTCGCCAATCTCGGCGGCACTTTTTCCGTCTTTATTGACGATGAGGATCGCAAGATCCCCTTGAAACAACTCTGGAAGGGCACGCCAGCTCAAAACCGAGCGGCAGCATTAAGACTGGCGGCGCTCATTTCCTCCCCTCGTTATGATGGCTTGTTCCAGGCAACGAATGCTCGAGGTGAAGATGTGGATCGTCGCGAACTTATTTCGACAATTCTCGACTGGATGGATCCGGACACCTCCATTTCGGAAATTGACTTCATCTCAGGGCAGCGGATCACAGGTGCGCAAAGCGAAGACAGCCGCTACGACAAAGATGCAACGCCTTATCGTAGTAAAAATGCCTCCTTCGACAGCATCGCCGAACTCAAACAGCTCAAAGGCTTTACCGATGAGGTGTATGCAGCGTTCGCAGACCAGATGACCATCTACGGAGAGAACCGTATCAATGTCGAAAGTTTGTTAGGCAGTTTGCTGGGCGTGGGTTCGTTGAACCCCGACCAAGGGGACAGCCCTTCTGCGCCGGTGCAATTTCTAACCGCTGTTTCCGTTTGCCTTGCACCTGAACAAATTCTGCAGGTGGGTGAGCGACTTAATCTTTGGTACCTGGCCTTCAATCGCTGCGTTGCTGCCAGACTCACCGACTTGCCGGAAATCCAAGCGTTGTGTCCTCTCAACGAGACGCCTGGGTTGACCCCTTTCGATAACTATTTTGTCAATGTAATGGCTCAATTGACCGCGGCCGAAGGTCTCGATTTCGACAGCAAAGCCTGTGAAGAATCGGTGTCCAATACATCTCGTTATTTCAAAATTACGAGCCAAGCCACCGTCGGTCGTGCGGCTCGAACCTTAACTTTAGTTCTTCGATATGCCCCATCGGATGCGGCCGAAGAGCGTTATTACTGGCGAGAGGAGTAAGCTTTGGCTGCCACCGTAGGAGTCATCGACCTTTCTCAACAACGGCTACGTCTCCTGCTGGCGGAGCGGGGTAAAAGTGCGCCACCGCTTATTCGTGAGGAGATGCCGCTTCCCGANGGCCTNGAAGGACTCCCCCAAGCCCTTGCCAAGCTGAGNGAAGCAGAACTTCTCACTGCAGATCGCTGGTTGGTCAGCCTCTCGAGCGACTTGTTCTCGATGCATGAACTGCACTTGCCTGTGCCGGATCTTCGAAAAGCAAAGCTCGCTTTAGATTTCGAACTTGAAGCGGAANTGCCCTTCAAGCGGGACGAGGTGGTGGTCGCCACCCGACTGCGGAAGTCAGANGGCGGTACGGCTGTCGTTGCTCTGGTTGCGCCAATCGCTGAACTCAGCGCCATCGTGACGGCGCTGCAAGAGGAGGGCATCGAACCCACAACGATCGTTCCCAGTTGTCTTGGCTTGGCTCACCCCGATGTACGGAGTGGACCCACCATCGTCATGGATGTGGGTGCCACCAGCACAGAAGCCTTGGCATTAGCCAATGACGAACCTCTGGCGATGGTCACCATCGANGAAGGTGGAGATACCGTCAATCGTGCCCTGGCGAACAGCCACTACCTCGATGAAGTCGAAGCGGAGCGGGTCAAAAGAGAGGAAGGCTCCAGTTCGGAAGGTCAAGCAGCCCTGGAACCCGCGACCCGTCAGCTTGCACGTCACTTAAGCCGTGGGCTCCGAAGCCTTCAACGCAAGCTTGGCTGGCGGGAATGTACAGTGATTCTNGGCGGGGGCGGCGCGTGTACTCCCGCATTGGCCGAGCGATTGGCTGAAGAGATCGGNCAACCGGTGGACTTAGCCAATACGACAGACAGCTTGGTCNGTGATCCGGTGCAGGCCCTCGCCTGGGCNCCAGAACTCGGTCTCCTCCGTAGTCTCCGNGCAGGGACCCTATGGCAGCCCTTNAACCTTCGAGCAGACAGCTTGGCGTACCAAGGGGATTTCCGNNGAGCATTAAAAGCGGTTTCCGGGCTGGGAACATGGGCTGCCGTCATTTTACTGCTGCTGTGCGCCCAAGTCTTTGCNGACATCGATGTNCGCTACAACCAAGCCGAACGCTATGATGAAGCCCGCCAACAGGCTTGNGCCCAGATCGCTGGCATCGCCGACAGCACGCCAATCCAATGCTTGGCTGCGATGGAAGAGGCGATCGGTGGNACGGGAAAAGACGATATTCCCCGCTACGATGCCCTCGACGTNTTTGCAGGNATTTCAGCAGCGGTTCCCGCTGCGCTCGATGTCAAAATCGATGTCACTCGAATCGACGGAAAAAACCTGAGGCTCGAAGGCAGCACCACTGGATTTCATCAGGCGAGTCAACTGAATGAAGCCCTTTCCAAAGCGCCCTGTGTCAACGAACTGCGTAGCGATAAAACCGTCAAACAGGGCAACAAGGTTCGCTTTACCTTTTCCGGCAAGGTGGATTGCTCGCAAAGGCCTCCAGATCCTGATCTTCTCGCCCAAAAACCCAAGCGGTCTGCACCTAAGAAAAATGTTCAAAACAAATCTTCCCGTCTTCCCATGAAGAAAAAGGATTCGACTCCGATCAAAGCAAAGAAGACTTTTAANCCTCCTCGTAAATCGGATTTACCCAGCGGTCTCGCTGCGCCGAAAGACTCCTCTTCGACAGATGAAGACGACAGCAGCGACAGCGACGAAAGCGATTTCAAACCGCCTCCAAANCTNAACATCAACCTCCCCACGTCCTCACCTATGAAATTGCACTTACCCCAAATCGAGAANGGGATCTCAGGCACCTATGGAGGGNGANANCCNGANNNNGANGANNCNNNNGANGANGGNNANGAGNNNGANNAATGAGNAANTTAACCGAACTCTTCCGCGGTCTAAGTCCGAGGGATCAAAGGGCGCTGGGCTTGCTGGGNCTGGTCCTCATCTTGTTCCTGGGCTTCCTGACAGTNCGCGGCGTCAATCAGGCGCGTAGTCGCAGCGCTGCTGCACTCACCAACCGCAAAGCAGATCTTAAAAAGGTGATTGCGCTCGCCACTCGATACCAAGAAGCGATCGGCGACAAGGAGGCATTTAAAGCGCGCATTAAACGCACTCGGATCAGCTTGGCATCACTCCTTGAGGATGCAGGGCGTCAAAATCAGATCGAGATCAGCGACATGAAAAATCAGAGCCCAGCGAAAACGGAAGGCGCAAAGCTGGCTGAAGAAAGAATCNGAGTCACCATCAAGTCCATCACGATGGANCAGTTCGTTCACTTCATCGATACGCTAATGCAACGGGGGCGGGGTGATCTGATCAGGGTCCGAGAACTCAGCCTAAAAACCCAGTTTGAGGATCGGGAGATGATCAATGCTGTGTTTGTCGTGAGTACTTGGAAGGAGGCAAGCTGATGGCAAATCTTTGGCAAAAACGCTGGTTTCGAATCAGTACGTACAGCAGCTTCTTCACGACCATGTTCCTGGTCTCGTTGGTGCTGACCTATCCCAGCGCTGCACTTGTGGCTGAGATCGANGCCGGGATTGCAAAAGGCGCTCCCGANATAAAAAACTTAATGATCGAAGATGCAGCGATCTCCGGCTTAGGGTTACGGTTAAGCAACGTCGAGTTTACCTATGGNAAGGGTGAAATCCCTTGGCGTTTCGATGATCTACACATTGGTTTAGCTGGCTTTGGCTTCGATCCCGAAAATCCTGCTTTCTCCCTCAGTGCAGTCGCCTACGGGGGTGANTTGGATGTCCAAGTTAATGGAGCTGTTGTGGAAGGGCAGGTGGATCGTCTCGATTTGTCTGCCGTCCTGCCCTTGCAAGATATGCTGGGTCTAGGCATCGGCGGCCGGCTCAGCGGTCGCCTTGAGATGGATGTGAGTGATCCCAAACAAAAGTGGCGGAAGGCCAACGGTGCCGTGAATCTCACCCTCAGTGGCGCCAGTATCGGTCCAGGCAAACTTCCAATTCCGGGCTTCGGTCAACCACTCACCGTGCCCGAGATACGGGTTGGGGACNTACCGCTCGGCTTGGAGGTTAAAGAAGGCAAAGCCAGTCTGCAGCCGATCAAAGTGACGGGAGAGCAATTGGAGTTAGCAGCCAAGGGCGAAGTGACTTTGCAGCGCAGCTTACGACTGAGCGCTCTTGATCTCAGTGTCGATGCACGGCCCACAAAGAAACTGAACGCCACGCAGGAGGGAAAGAATTTACTCAACGTTCTCGACCGGAAGAGCCCCTTACTGCCCCGCAGAGTGAAACGAAACATGAGCAAAAAGGGCTGGCTCGGCATGTCTGTATCCGGTCGAATGAGTCGCCCCCGCTTCCGGATGCGTAAAAGCAACATCCGCTAGATGTCGGCTTCGCCGGCCTTGCGCCGGGCCGCTTAGACTCCTAAAGAGCCGCGGCTAAGTCGTAGGGAAGGTGGCTTTTTTGGTGCGTCTGATTCTTTCAGCCTTCGTCGCGCTCTGTTCGCTGCAAGCGATGGCGAGCGAGCCGCGCACCAAAGTGGTTGTCAATGGCTCGATGGCGCCCGTTTATTTCAACGACGGAGACACCTTTCGAGTGCTCTCGGGTGCCCTCAGTGGCACGAAAGCTCGACTCGAAGGCTTCAACACCCTCGAATCCTTTGGTCCCGTTCATCAATGGGGCACATGGGCCCAACGGGAACTGTACGTGAACGCCAAGGCTGCGACCCTTTTTGCACGTCGAGGGATTTGGCGCTGCTCCTGGGATCGACGTGTCGATGGCTATGGACGGGGTCTTTTTAAGTGTCCGGAACTCGCGGTTCACCAAATTAGAGCAGGCTTCGCCCATGCGATGACCGTGACGGCCGACCCTTCGCCCGATCTCTACCTCGAAGCACAAAGGGATGCGATCAAGCACCGCCGCGGGATGTGGGCGGGCGGTGTTCCAAAGTATGTTCTCACCTCCCTTCACTCGGTCGACGAAAAGCCAAATCAGGATTGGGCCTACAACCGACTGGTATCCACCCATGATGGTCACTCGGAGCGTTGGATTCATCGTGAGACCTATGGCGAATGCACCAATGTCTGCGTCGATGAAGTCGAAATCGACAGCCAGACCCTCCGTTCAGCGAAAGCCCAACTGGACACCAACGACTCACTTGTGGCTTGGCGAGGATTGACCGCTCGCAAGCAAGTGGAGGTGTTTGAGATCTGGCTCATGGTGCGTACGGTCTCCGCCCATATTCCAAAGCCAGAACGTGATGTGATGGCAGCAGCGCTCACGGAACTGGTGAGTTCCGGCCTGCTCATGGCGGCAAACACGCGACCCGGCGGTTGCATGATCTACACGGACTACCGACGCCGCTTCGGAGGCGGCAAGGCCCGCTGCTTGAAGCTCGAACGATGAAGTACCTCCTCCCCTTCTTGCTCGTGGCATGCAGCTACGAGATGCCGAGTCAGCCGGTTCTAGGCTACGAATTCAACGATGCCGCTTGCTCCGATACCGTGGACAACGACCAAGACGGCCTCATCGACTGCGAGGATCCTGACTGCCTGCTCGCATCAACCCACTGTGGCGAACAAGTTCCCGTCCTTCCCGATGGACGCCCTGAAACAGGCTTGCTTTGCAGAGATCAAATCGACAACGACGACAATGGTCAGTTTGATTGCGGAGATCCTGCATGTCGGGAGCAAATGGAAAACTGCTGCGTCCTCGAATTTACGAACGAAACCTGTTCCGACGGGATGGATAACGATCAGAACGGCTTTGCGGACTGCGAAGATTTCGCCTGTCGTATGGGTCTCTTCGTCACGGTATGTTTTGAGGGAGACGCCGACACCTGTCGAGATGGTCTGGATAATGATGGCGATGGTGATGTCGACTGCGATGACAGCTCCTGCGCCCGAGACGCATCTTGTTCGAGTGCCTGCGTCGGTCTGCCCTCCGGTTCAGAGGACAGTATTGAACGATGCACGGATGGCTGCGACAACGATGGCAATGGCTATGCCGATTGTCGGGATCGGAGTTGTTCACAAAGCCAAGATCCCGAGGTTGTTGCCGCCTGTACGCCCGACCAAGGCCCCGAAGAGACCTTGGCTCGCTGCAGTGATGGTTTCGATAATGACGACAATGGCTATGTGGACTGCAACGACTTTGGCTGCTCCCGAAGTCGTAATGAAGCCATCCTCGCTTATTGTGCGGAGCGGATGGAGAACACGCTGGAGCGCTGCGCTGACGGCATCGATAATGATGGCAATGGCTACATCGACTGCAATGACTTCGGCTGCTCTCGAAGCGACGATCAAGCCATCGTCTCGATGTGTGCCGAACGTGTTGAGGACAGTGTAGAGACCTGCTCGGACGGCGAGGATAACGACCAGGATGGCTATGTTGATTGTGACGATTTTAGCTGTTCTCAATCCGAAAATGATGAGGTTGCCGCACTTTGCGGTGGCGACCCCGAAGCCACCTTTGAGGCCTGTTCGGACGGCATCGACAACGACGGCAATGGCTACACCGATTGCGCCGACTACAGTTGCCGTGATGCGGAGGATCCCAGCGCTCGGCAAGCCTGCCAAGAGTCGGTCTTTCGACCGGGAACCTTCCCGGCACCTAGCCCCCAAGATATCGGTTGGGCCAATGCCTACTGTGAAGATGGACTGGATAACGACGGTGATGGTTACATCGACTGTGCGGACTGGGACTGCAGTTGGAATCCCTTGGTGACCATCTGCCAAGGACCACGAGTTTGTGAGGAACGCGAATGAAACGCTGGATGCTTCTTTTGACCCTGTTCGCCAGCCCTGCCCTGGCTGCAGAAACCGTCTGTGATGATGGTCAGGACAATGACGCTGATTCCATGATGGACTGCGCCGATGCCGACTGCGCCAAGGCGACGAACTGCCAGCCATCAGGCCTGGCCGAGAATTCGGATGCGCTCTGCTCGGACTGGGTCGACAATGATGGCAACGGGCAAATGGACTGCGATGACGTCGCTTGTTTCGGCGCAGGCATCACGGCCTGTCTTGGCAGTTTCGACCGTAAAGCAGGCACACCAGCTCCAGCCATCTCCCGACCCAAAGCAACAACCCCACCAGCCATTGAGGTCTCAAAGCCTGAGACCTCTTCGACACCCAGTGAAGCCAGTTTAAAAGCCAAGGATAACGATGGTGAGCGCAATGACTTACTCTGCTCCGACGGTGTGGATAATGACGGTGATGGTGCCATTGATTGTGCCGACTATGGCTGCCGTTTCGACCCCACCGTCACCATCTGTCAGGGATCTCCAAGCATGCGGTTTTCCATCGTTGGAAACCTGGCTCAGAGCATCGACTTTGAAGACGACGTAATCGATACACGCTTCACGAAGTTACAGCTTCGTAGCTTCGGCCCCATTCCACTCATCCAAAACAGCTTCTACTTGGTTTCCATGCGCGCCGAGAAGACGCCCAGACTCACCTTTGCTCTGTTTCAAGTCCCCCTTGGTGGCGGTCATTACCTCAACCTCAACTCTGGCGGTGGTGGTCTCTCCAACGCATTGGTGGTCTCCACGGCAAAACAATTGCTCGGAGATCCGGCTTACTATCTCTATTCCGCCTTCGAACAAGGCAATGGTGCCGCAGCTGAACTTGGCGGACCGGTCCCTTTCCTCCCTGCGGGGCGATTTAACTACCGTCTCTTTGCCGCCGGTGGCTCCGGGCGATTTTCGGGCAATATTGGCGGGCGATATTTCACCTACGAGAACACCAACTATACCTACTCCGTCGGTGGTCAGGTCGCTGCCAACCTCGTCGGTTTCACCAGTCGCTGGGATTCTCCCTTCTTGCTCAGCCCAAGCCCCACGGCCATTGCAGTACGACTCGGCGCAAAATACGACCAAAGAGCGCAAGAGCGCTATCCTGCGGTCAATGTCGGGTTGTCTGCTCGGCACGGTCGCTTCGTCTTCATGGCGGAGGATTATTACAAACAAGAGCTCAACTTCGGCTCGACCCAAAACGCTTACAACATCACGGTGGGCGCTTTGCTGCTGAAGAAGAAGCTCATGGCGGCTGCAGACTTCGGTCAGTTCCAAGCCTCCGACTTCGAAAACCCTCCGGATCAACTGCAAACCGATCTTCGAAAGATACGGGATGAAACCCAGTGGCGCGCCGCGCTGCACTACTACTTTCGTGGCAACATCGGCCTTTTGAGCCTAATCTACTCCGACCACTATCTCGCAGCCAACGAAGCGGGCAAAGACGACGAGCGGGAACATCGCCTTAAGCTGGTCGCTCAATACCGATTTTGATGGTTTCTGTTAGGGGCCCCAAATCCCCAAACGCTCCAGGCGGGCTGCTGCCTCTGCCTCTTCGTAAACAAACTGTCGATCGAAGCGCTCATTGGGCATCCTGAAGACCTGGGCGTAGCCCAGTCGTACCAGTTCTTCGTTGAGATCCGCGCCATCGGCCAATCGGACGTAACAGAGCAAGCGGTCATAGCCATCTCGACAGGCTTCCGACGTCAAAGGATTGGAGCCACAAGCTCGGTCAAACTCCACGCCGACTTTGATGCCTACTCGACCCTGAATGTGCGCTTTCGCCTCCTCAGCAAAAGGTTCGGCTGGCTCGCCGCGGCGACCCATCTCAGGTGTATCCACCCCTTTCAGTCGCAGCCGATCTGCACCCACTTCGGTCCTGACCTCTAGGGTATCCCCATCAATGACGCGCAAAACCATGACCGGATCGACGAAAGGCTCCTCTCCAGCGTCATCGGGACCACCGTCTGATGGAAACGTGGTTGGACCAGCCTGACACGCGACGAGGTAGATGAGCATTAAGGAACGAAGCATGAGAGAGAGGTGCCACAGCTTCCTCACCTCGGCAACGCAACGAAGCTAGAACCGATAGCGTTCGGACTCACGACCGAGTCGCTGACTGAGCCTCCGAGCCTCTGGGATCAATCCCTCCAGCAGATCATGAAAACGAGGCCCATGATTCATCTCACGCAAATGACAAACCTCATGGGCGACCACATAGTCGATCAATGTTTCATCGCAGAGCAGGAGCCGGACATTGAGACGAAGTCCGGAACGACTGGAGCAACTGCCCCAACGCCGACGTTGGTGGGCGATGGAGATCGCGGGCAGGGGTAGATCCAGTTGATCACAAAAAAACGCCACCCTCGGGGGCAACTCGATGTGCGCTGCTTGGCGGTACCAAGCGATCACACTGTCTCTTAATGCTTGGCGCCTTTCCTCTCCAGACAAGGTGCCTGCACGATGAAGCGTCAGAACCAAGGACGCCCCTCGGCGCTGAGCCTTGGGCCGGCGACGCATTGAGTCACCTGGCTCATGAGCCAGTGTGAGTTCCTCACCGAGGTAACCAAAAACCTCTCCTGGCTCATAGCGACGAGGTCCTCGCAAACGACGCTCGTGCCGGAGGTGGGCTTGATGCTTATCGATCCAGTCCCGTCGGGAATGAAGAAACGCTTCGATTTCTTTTTGGGGCATGCGCAAAGGTGCTCGAACCAACAAACCTCGCTCCGGATGGATCTCCAACATGAGGCTTCGGCGCCGACTTCGGATGAGTTGCATGCTTTCCCTTTGCGCTAAGGGCTGGTTGCCCCTAACAGACCGCCCAATCAAGAGAGCCTTTTGCCGTGACATCCTTTCATAAAAACCTCGCCGAACGAATCCTCGTCATCGACGGCGCCATGGGGACCATGATTCAGGCTTATCCACTGGAGGAAGCCGACTTTCGAGGTGAGCGTTTCGCGGACCACAGTCATCCCCTTAAGGGCAACAATGACCTGCTCAGTCTCACCCGGCCGGACATTATTCAAACCATTCATGAAGCCTACTTACAGGCCGGCGCCGATCTCCTTGAAACCAACACCTTCAACGCCAATTCCATCTCTCAAGCCGATTACGCCCTCGAGCCACTAACCTACGAACTCAACTTCGAATCGGCTCGTCTGGCTCGAGCTGCTTGCGAATCCCAAGGTCGAGGCTGGGTGGCCGGAGTGCTCGGCCCCACCAACCGAACCGCCAGCCTCAGTCCTGACGTTAATCGACCTGGTTATCGCAATGTCACCTTCGACGAATTGGCGGACACCTACGAAGAAGCCTGTCGCGGCCTCCTCGATGGCGGTGTGGACCTTCTCTTGGTCGAGACCATCTTCGACACCCTCAACGCCAAAGCTGCGCTGTTCGCCATCGAGCGTTTCTTTGAGGCACGAGGTCAACGCATACCCGTCATGATCTCGGTGACGATCACCGATGCCAGCGGACGAACCCTCTCCGGTCAAACCGTCGAGGCTTTTTGGCATTCAATTCGCCATGTCAGTCCAGTGAGTGTGGGCATGAACTGTGCTCTTGGTGCCGAAGAGATGCGCCCCTGGCTGCAGAATCTTGCACGAATTGCAGATTGTCCGGTCTCCGCCCACCCCAATGCCGGATTGCCCAACGCGCTGGGGGGTTACGATGAGCGACCAGAAGACATGGCAGAGTCCATCAAGGAATGGGCAGAAGAGGGACTACTCAACCTCGTCGGTGGCTGTTGCGGTACCGGTCCCGATCACATTCGAGCCATTGCGGAGGCTGTCCAAGGCGTCGTGCCTCGCACCATTCCCACACCAGAAAAACGTTGCCGTCTCTCCGGTTTGGAGCCCCTTACCTTTCGGCCCGAACTCAACTTCGTCAACGTGGGTGAACGTACCAATGTGACCGGTTCGGCTCGGTTCCGAAAGCTCATCAAAGCCGGCGACTATGAAACCGCCCTGAGCGTTGCAAGGCAACAAGTCGAAGGCGGTGCACAGATCATCGATGTGAACATGGATGAGGGACTGCTGGATGCCAAAGAGGCGATGGTGACCTTCCTGAATCTCATCGCCAGCGAGCCAGAGATCAGCCGGGTTCCGATCATGATCGACTCCAGTCGCTTTGAGGTGATCGAAGCCGGGCTCAAATGCATTCAAGGCAAAGGAATCATCAACTCCATCAGCCTCAAAGAGGGCGAGGATATCTTCCTGAGCCAAGCTCGACTCGCGAAGCGGTTGGGGGCGGCTGTGGTGGTCATGGCCTTCGACGAAGAAGGGCAAGCTGACACCTTACCTCGCCGAAAAGAAATCTGCGGACGAGCCTATCGCTTGCTCGTGGACACGGTGGGCTTTCCTCCGGAAGATATTATTTTCGATCCCAATATCTTTGCCGTGGGTACGGGCATTGAGGAACACGCCAACTACGCCATCGACTTTATTGAAGCGACCCGTTGGATCAAGGCTGAGTTACCCCATGCTTTGATTTCCGGAGGCGTCTCGAACCTCAGCTTTAGTTTCCGAGGGAACAACGGCCTGCGGGAGGCCATGCATGCGGCCTTTCTTTACCATGCCAGTCGTGCGGGCATGGACATGGGCATCGTCAACGCAGGGCAACTTGCGGTCTATTCGGATATCGAGAGTGATCTGCTCAAGCGTATTGAAGATCTGCTTTTTAACCGCAGAGAGGATGCCACCGATCGCTTACTGGAGGTGGCGGACCAAGCGCTCGCTCAAGCCCGAGCCAGCGGGCCCGATCTTTCATGGCGAGAGGAGGATGTGACGGGCCGGCTCCGTCACGCTTTGGTCAAAGGCATTGATGCCTACATCGAAGAAGATGTGGAACTGGCTCGTCAAGCCGCCGACCGGCCACTTGAAGTGATCGAGGGTCCCCTCATGGATGGCATGAATGTGGTAGGTGATCTCTTCGGTAGTGGTCAGATGTTCTTACCCCAAGTGGTCAAGTCCGCGCGGGTGATGAAAAAAGCGGTCAGTTATCTTCTGCCCTACATGGAAGAAAGTGGGGATGCCGCAGCGAGCGCCGGTAAAATCCTGATGGCAACGGTCAAAGGCGACGTGCACGATATCGGCAAGAACATCGTCGGGGTTGTCCTTCGATGCAATGCTTATGAAGTGATTGACCTCGGTGTTATGGTGCCCGCTGAGACGATCCTGAAGCGCGCTGAGGAAGAAGCGGTCGATATCATCGGGCTCTCGGGACTGATCACCCCAAGTCTGGATGAAATGGTGCATCTCGCCAGTGAAATGGAGCGACGAGAACTGAGGCTGCCGCTGCTTATTGGTGGCGCAACCACCTCAGCCATTCATACGGCCGTAAAAATTGCCCCAACGACAAAATGCCCAGTCATTCACGTCGTGGACGCATCTCGAGCGGTGGGTGTTGCCAGCGATCTACTTAGTGAGAAGCGGTCCAAGGACTTCATCGCAGCCAATGAGGAGAAGCACGATCGAGAACGCCGGCGCCATGCCAGTCGTCAGCATGCCGGAAAACTGCTGAGCCTAAGCGAGGCGAAAGCCAATGCACCGGCTTTTGATACGGCAGGAAAGGCCCCCGCTCCAAAAACGATTGGACGGCAAATGCACCTGGATTACCCCCTGGAAAAACTCGTGGAATGCATCGATTGGACCCCCTTCTTCCACAGTTGGGAGTTGAGGGGACGCTATCCGAAAATCCTCGATGATGAGAAGCAGGGTGAGACCGCACGCAGCTTGTTCGCCGATGCCCAGGCAATGCTCCGTCGAATCGTTGATGAGGGCTTACTTCAGGCTCAAGCTGTTTACGGCCTCTTTCCCGCCGCCCGTCGAGGCGATGATATTCAACTTTTCGACCCAGACTCTCACCAGGAAACCCTCTTCATCCCCTGCCTTCGCCAGCAGCGAGGCCGAAAAAATAGCCTGAATCGAAGCTTGGCGGACTTCGTTGCTGAAGCCGATGACTATGTCGGCTGCTTTGCGGTCACCACCGGTCATGGGCTCGAAGCTCTCGTCGCCGAGTTCGAAGCGGATGATGATGATTATTCCGCCATTTTGGCGAAAGCACTGGCCGATCGGCTTGCGGAAGCTTTCGCTGAGCGTCTGCACTTTCAGATTCGTACGGAAGACTGGGGCTACAGTCAGGAGACCTTCGATAACGAAGGGCTGATCAAAGAGTCCTATCGAGGCATCCGTCCCGCACCCGGATATCCCGCCTGTCCTGATCACTCGGTGAAACCGGCACTTTTTGAGTTTCTGGGCGCGGCCGAGATTGGCATGAGCCTNTCGGAAAACCATGCCATGCTGCCTGCNGCGAGCGTCAGCGGCTTCTACATGGCTCATGCTGATAGTCATTACTTCGGCCTGGGCTTAATCACACAAGAGCAAGCCGAAGACTATGCAACCCGTCGGGGCATGAAGGTCGAAGACGTCCAGCGATGGCTGCAACCGAGTCTCGCCGAATAGCTGCCTTCAGTCAGGTCTCAATCNACANCGGGAGACTAAGGCATTAACTCATCGATCTTTGCTTTGAAACGCTCGAATGGCTGCGCCCCAGNCACGATGTGACCATTCAGAAAAAAGTTGGGTGTTCCACGGGCACCAACACGTGCTGCTTCTGCCTTGTCTGCATCAACCGCTTCTCGAATTGCCGGCGATTTCACATCCATACGCCACTGGCCGAGGTCAAGNCCCGGAACCCGCCCCGCAAGTTCTGTGATCAACTCTGGACTCAATTGTCTCGAATGCTCGAAAAGTAGATCGTGCATCGGCCAAAAGAAGCCTTGCAGACCCGCGGCTTCGGCTGCCCGTGCGGCGAGATCTGCATGGGCGTGAAAGCTTAAGGGAAGATGACGAAAGACCACGCGAACATCCTCAGGATACGCTTTAAGCACCTCTTCCATCACCTTCGCNCCCCGGACGCAAAATGGGCACTGAAAGTCACTAAATGACACGATGGTGACCTTGGGTTCCTTCGCACCGATCGCCATGGCTCCTTGACGCGCTCGGATGACCACGGGNCCTTTNGGTTCGGGNGGNCGNGGGCGCCGAGTGGGTTTCTCCTTCACCTCCTCGCGAGCGCCGTCGGCGATCAATCGTTGATAGACCCCCTGACGACTCCCTCCNTAGTGAAGATCCACTAAGGCTCGACCTAAAGCTTCTTTCACCGCCGCCTCAAAGGTCTCATAGGGCTGCGCNCCGGACATNTTTCGACCNTTGATAAAGAAGCCTGGAGTCCCCCGTGCACCCAACCGAACCGCCTGTTGCTTCTGCGACTCGATACGGGCTTTCAACTCAGAACTTTCCATGTCCCGTTGAAAACGCCCCAGGTCGAGATTTAGCTCCATGGCCAAACGNAAATAGAGGGGTTCACCCAACTCCCTTTGGTTCTCGAAAAGAAGGTCGTGCATGGGCCAGAATTTTCCCTGGACCCGAGCTGCTTCTGCAGCCAACGCTGCCGGCATGGCCTGATCGTGAAAGTTGAGAGGATTGTGAAAAAATACAATCCGAAGATCCTCGGCCATTGGGCTTTCCATCAACTGTTTAAGAGTCTCCTTCACCCGCTTGCAAAATGGGCACTGGAATTCACTCACAACAACAAGGGTAACCAAGGCATCAGCGGATCCTAGGCTNGGCTCATCGTTGACCGGAAANTGATAAACGACAGACTGAGCGCTCGAGAAGAGCAACAAGCTACTGAATAAAANCGACATGAGAGAGCTCCCGATACCTANGGAGACACGATCCCCCGAAAAACAAAAGACCCCCGGTCACCCAGGGGTCNTTCTTGGCGTGAAGCCGAGTTCGGCTCGAGCGCTCAGCCTCCCTTTTTCTTCAAGGCTGCATCGATCTTCGCTTTGAAGGTCTCGAAGGGTAATGCACCGGCAATGTTCTCGCCGTTAATGTAGAAATTGGGGGTACCACGGGTTCCCGTCCGGTTGGCTTCCGCTTTATCAGCGGCCACCTTGTCCTTGATCGCCTTGGATTCCCGGTCCTGCTCCCACTTGGCGAAGTTCATACCGGCGATGCCTTTGGCGAGTTCATCAATCTTTGCTGGACTCAACTGTCGGTAGTTGTCGAAGAGCGCGTCGTGCATCTCCCAGAACTTGCCTTGGTTGTTGGCAGCCTGTGCTGCACGGGCCGCNAGTTCAGCGTTTTTGTGGAAGGAGAGGGGCAAGTGCTTGAAGACAAAGCGAACCTTGTTCCCGTAGGTTTTCTTAATCTGTTCAACAACCCGAGCGCCCTTTTCACAGAAAGGACATTCGAAGTCNCTGAACTCATAAATGGTCACGGCAGCATTTTCGGGACCAAANCCCACGTCCATGGGNTGATTTTTAATCTTCACCGGTCCTTTGGGCTTCGGAGGGGCGCCGCCGGGGGNACCACCACCGACGCTCTTGCCGGCTTCAGCTTTCGCCACGGCCGCAGCAGCCTCTGCCAGGGGGGTTCCCTTCTTGATTTCAGCATCCACCTTTTTCAACTCAGCATCGATGATCGTCTTAAAGCTNGCNAAGGGCATTGCACCTCGGACGGGGACACCGTTGACAAAGAAGTTGGGAGTACCACGGGCGCCGATCTTCATGCCGTCAGCTTGCTGAGCCTTAACCAAAGTCTTCAGAGCTGGATCTTCCATGTCTTTCTTGAAGCGACCCATGTCCAAGCCGATCTTCTTAGCGATGGCATCATAGCGAGCCTGGTTTAAACCACCTCGNGGTGTTTTGAAGAGCTCGTCATGCATNGGGAAGAACTTGCCCTGNCGACCTGCTGCTTCCGCTGCAATCGCTGCAGCCTCTGCGTTCTTGTGAAAGCCAAGAGGGTTGTGGCGGTATTCGAAGTACACGTCTTTGGGGTAATTCTTCATGATCTCTTCAACCACCTCAGCACCACGGATGCAGTAGGGGCATTCAAAGTCACTCCACTCGATGATGTGCACCTTNGCAGGCCACGCTCCCTTGCCCCGNGGCGCCTTNTNGGTCGCCGTTAAATCGATTCGCTTCTCTGGCGGCCGGGCNGGGCGCTTCGGCTGGGCTTTCGGATCAAACTTATTCTTCGCCCGGACCCGCTCTGTTGCGCCATCCTTGATCAACTCGGCGTANACATTTTCAGGAGCAACCCCTTTTGCGACCTTCATCTTCGCCAGGGTGAGTCCCAACTCCACCAACTCCTCGAACTTCGCCAAGGGCTGCGCACCACTCAGCTTCCGTCCATTGATGAAGAAACTCGGCGTTCCACCCGCCCCCAGCTTACGAGCCAGAGCCTGCTGATCCTTGATCTTCTTCTTCAGCCCCTCATCCTTCATGTCCGTTTGGAATTTCGCTAAGTCGAGCCCCAGTTCCTCTGCATACTT
Organism: Myxococcales bacterium; assembly: GCA_002696345.1. Lineage (GTDB taxonomy): Bacteria > Myxococcota > UBA4151 > UBA4151 > UBA4151 > UBA4151. The sequence goes on along the minus strand of NZRT01000071.1, from coordinate 17,312 downwards.
TTCCAGATCAGGCATCTTCAGCGCCTTCTGGTTGGCAAACAACTTATCGTGCATCTCCCAGAACTTATCCTGGTTACCTGCTGCTTCCGCAGCCAACGCAGCATTCATGGCGTTTTTGTGGAAGCTAAGAGGATTGTGGAAGAAGGCAACTCGGACATCTTTGGCGTACTTACCTGTGGTGAGATCCTTCAACGTCGGCCCAACCTTGGAGCAGAAGGGACATTCGAAATCGCTGATCTCAATGATCGTGACCAACGCGTCCTTGGGACCTTTGACCCGGGCATCGCCCAGTTCCACCTTGTAAACGGGCTCATCGTTGGAGCAAGCCTTGACCATCGGGCTATCGCAATCGACACCATCACCTGATGCCTTGCCACTCGTCATCTGAGCTCCGACAAAGACGCCCAGACCGGCGGCCACGAGAAGGCTAAAAATTTTCAAACCAAAGCCACTACTATCTTGCTGCATTCATCCACTCCAAAACATGAAAGCCCCTCGCTGCGCGCGAGGCAGGCGGCGCTCCATAAGGACAGGGGGAGCGTGGGTCAACTGGAACCGCCGTCGATAACGCTGATTCCACGTGGTTTGCAGAAAGACGGGATCGTTTACTGAAGCAACTCGGCGTAAACATCCAAATGTTCAACGGCCACCAGAACCCCTTGAACCACGGCATGCAACGGGTTCTCCGCCCGTCGCACCGGCAACCCATGGGTCACTTCATGGAGATGGTCATCTAATCCGAGGAGATTGGATCCGCCACCGGCGAGCAGAATACCGTGCTCGATCAGATCAGCAGCTAACTCAGGCGGCGTGTCTTCGAGAACACTCTTCACGGCTCCGTCGATGTCTTCGACACAACCGCCGATCGCATCACGAATTTCGGCACTTGTGACCGTAATACTTCGAGGGACCCCTGCGATGTTGTGTCGCCCACGCACATCGATTTCCAACTCCTGGGATAACGGATGAGCGCTACCGATTTTCATCTTGATCTTTTCGGCAGTGGAAAGACCGATCATGATGTTGTGTTGCTCTCGAATCGCCTGTTGGATCGCTAGATCCAAAGCATCTCCGGCGACACGTAAGGTCTTGTAGGCAGCCATCGCGCCCAAGCTGATCACTGCCACATCGGTGGTCCCACCGCCGATGTCGACAATCATGCTGCCTCGGGGCTCATTGACAGGAAGCCCTGCGCCGATGGCCGCAGCCATGGGCTGCTCGATGAGATGCACTTCCTTCACGCCGGCCTTGAGGGCCGCGTCTCGGACGGCCTTGGTCTCCACTTGGGTAATTCCCGCGGGGACGGAAATAAGAATACGACTGCGTAAAGGGACCCGACCCGTTGCCTTGCGAATGAAGTGACGGATCATCTCCTCCGTGACATCCACATCGGAGATCACCCCCTCGCGCATCGGGCGAATCGCCTGAATCGTAGACGGGGTGCGCCCAAGCATCTCTTTCGCTTCGCGTCCGACAGCGACCACTTGGGTTGGTCGCGCCCCCTTTCGGATAGCGACGACGCTGGGTTCGTCCAAGACGATCCCTTGGCCTCGTACGGCCACCACGGTGTTTGCAGTCCCCAAGTCGATCGCAAGATCCGTGGTAAACGGAAATCCCCACCAGGCCAAAGGCTTCATCCTCCCAAAGTCCAGCCGCCATTTCGAAGACCGAGACCCTCCTGTCAACGACCCATTGGGAAATGTCTAAAGCCTAGAGTAAGAGATCCTTAGGAAAAGCGATGCTAAATTCGTGGAAAGAATGGATCGAAAGAGCTCAGGATTTGGGCTTTACCGAAGTTACCACGCCTGCACGCAGTGCCTCGGCAGAAGGGTCTCAGTCCCCCAGGCAACCCCCTCAGGAAACCGAACATGTACCCATCGCCAAAGATGTTGAGGCAGAACAGCGAGTGAGGATTTTGAGTGAAGGTGATCCCACATCCCCCTTGCTCATTCTTGTTGCTAAGGATCCCTCGGACCCCCAGCCCCCCTCCCAACACTGCCTCAACGAACCGGCGGATCGATTGCTAACCGCCATGATTGAAAAGGGTCTCGGTGTGGCGAGAAATTCCATTCACATACTCCACATGTTTTTGCCTCAACCACCGTTCTCTGAACTGTCGGCAGCGTCACGGGACGTCCTCAACGCTCGAGATCTCCGTCGACACATCGATGAACTTCAGCCCAAAGTGATCTTGATCTTCGGCACTGCAGCACTCGAACTGATACGGCCTGATCTCGGCGACGTTGACCAGATACGGGGCCAATGGTTTGACTGTGGGGAGACGCCTGCGCTGCCAACCTATCACCCAAATGCTCTCTTAAAAGACCCCAGCAAAAAAAGGGCAACGTGGGTGAGTCTACAAGCCCTGATGGCTCGACTTGGATGGGTTCGATGAGTCTTCTTCTTCCTCTTTTTCTCGCCACTGCCGTCGAACAGCCCGTCCGGACTCAGATTCAAGTGGAAAGCATCGGCCAGCGCGATCACCGTGGTGAACTCAGCGCCGAACTCGCTCGGGTCCAAAGCGAATTGGAGGAATTGAGAAAGGTGATTGCGGCAATGCCCGAAGGCGCAGCAAAGACTCAGGAAATGAGCCGGTTGCAAGAATTTGAGGCACTCGTGCGCGGTCTGAACAAACGAATCACCGACTTACCGACTGCTGGCGAACTGAAATCCAGTCCCGCGCATCTGAGCCAAGCAAGAGAACCCGTCCCGGTAACACCCATCGAAATTCAACCTGTCGAACCGGTCTCGAATGGATCAAACCTCCTTTTTCTCGGCTTGGGCGTACTGCTCGGCGTACTGCTCGCCAGTCTCACCTGGCCCCGGGTGATCGAAGCCGGGAAAACGTCACCCGCTCCCCCTGGTCCCGGCCGACTTGTGGTGACAGCCGGTCTCTTGAGTGCGGTGGGTCTGAGTCTTCCGAGCCTTGGCTATGCCCAGGATCCTATCTTGATCCTATGGGCGGCACTGTCAGCAGGCCTGATGATTCGGCTCACTGGACTTTCCCTCGGTTCCCAGATGCAACGGATTCTGCTAGATCGCAGCCGCCCGCGAAAGAGGTCCCATGAGCAAGCAAGACCAACTGGTTCAAGCGATCACAAAGGAAGTGCAGAAGCGTCTCCAGGGGATGACACCTGAGGGAGCGCCTAAAAGAAGTTGGCATCAGGAAGATGCAGCACTCCGTAGCCGGCGGCAGCGACCCACACCGAAAGTCAGCCCAGCGGCCAGCAGCGGTTCGGATGGGAAGCAGTATGCCAAGCTGATCGACCACACGCTACTGAAGCCCGAGGCGAGCGAAGAGCAATTGGCAAAGGTCTGCCAGGAGGCCCGAGACCACGGCTTCTATTCGGTCTGCGTCAACTCCTGCAATGTGCGCTTCGTCGCCAAGCAGTTGGAAGGATGCGACACGCTGCCGATCGCTGTCGTTGGCTTTCCTTTGGGGGCACAGAGACCCGATGCGAAAGCTTATGAAGCCCGTCAGGCGATTCGGGACGGAGCACAAGAGATCGATATGGTCGTCAACCTCGGCGCGTTGAAGTCGAAGAACTACACGCTTGTTTTGGAGGATATCCAGGCGGTGGTGGATGCCAGTGCGCCACTGCCCGTGAAAGTGATCCTGGAAACGGCTCAACTCAACGAGGAAGAAAAAGTCATCGTCTGCGCCCTCACCAGTGCAGCGAAAGCAGCATTCGTGAAGACCAGCACCGGATTTAGTACCGGGGGAGCCACCGTAGACGATGTGAGCTTAATGCGTCGAATCGTCGGCATGGAGATGGGTGTCAAAGCCAGCGGTGGGGTACGTAACGCCGCCGATGCCGCAGCCATGGTGGCCGCTGGAGCGACTCGACTCGGTTGCAGCAGCTCGGTGGCGGTGGTCACGGGCGGCACAGCCACTGGAAGTTACTGACCATGGATGTTCGCAGTCTTATTCAACACAAACGCGACGGAGCTTCGCTGAGCGAGGCACAAATAAACAGCATTATCGGTGCCTACGTAGACGGCACGATGGCTGATTACCAAATGTCGGCTTTGGCGATGGCAATCTTCTATCAGGGGCTCGATGATGAGGAGTTACAAGCCTGGACCACGGCCATGGTCAATTCGGGCGTCCGGCTCAAGATGGCATCGGTCCCGGGCTCGAAAGTGGATAAACATTCCACCGGTGGTGTGGGCGATAAGATGAGTATCCCGCTGGCGCCACTGGTGGCAGCTTGTGGTGCTCAAGTCCCCATGATCAGTGGGCGAGGACTCGGCTTAACCGGTGGAACACTGGACAAACTCGAGAGTATTCCAGGGTTCCAAACCCGTCTGAACGAATCGGACTTCGAGAGAGCGGTCGCCGAGAATGGTTGTGCCATCGTCGGTCAAACCGATGATCTCGTTCCTGCTGACCGAAAGCTTTACGCCCTACGAGACGTCACCGGAACGGTCGCCTGTGACCCTTTAATCGTCAGTTCGATCCTCAGTAAAAAGGTCGCTGAGGGCATCGATTCTCTCATCCTCGACGTCAAATGTGGCTCAGGCGCTTTCATGCAAGATATCAATTCGGCCCGGCGTCTTGCAGCTCGGCTTGTGAAAACTGCAAAAGGCCAAGGGCTGCGCTGTGGCGCGCTGATTACGGACATGAATCAGCCCATTGGACGAATGGTCGGTAATGCGTTGGAGATTAGAGAGAGCATCGCCCTCCTGAAGGGAGAAGGACCAAGGGACAGTTGGAACCTTATCTTGGAGCTAGGCAGCCGTATGCTTGTTTACGCGAAAGAAGCGCGAAACATCGACGACGGCAAGGAACTGCTCGAAAGCGCTCAACGACGAGGCAGAGCCCTGGCTCGATTCGAGGAAATGATTGAAATCCAAGGGGGTAACCCAGCCATTCTTGAGAATCCCGATCTCTTGCCCACGGCATCGTCCCAAGTGGAGGTCACATCACCCCGAGAAGGCCTCCTTGCATCGTGGAGTGCAACGAACATCGCTCGGGCCGCTGCTGTCCTGGGCGCTGGACGTCAAAAGGTTGATGATCAAATCGATCCAGCAGTCGGGATCGAACTCATTGCAGAACCCGGTCAAAGGGTCTCGACCGGTGATGTTTTGGCGATTCTTCACGTCAACGACAAAGGAATCCAGGAAGCGCAGGACTTGGTAGCGAAAGCAGCCCACTTCGACGGCTCAGTCCAACTTCGAAAAGACCGCGTTCTGGACTGGATCGAGTGAACCTGCTCCTGGCGACACTGCTGTTCGCAGCGTCTGATTCGCAGCCTGCACCGGAACAAACCGCTCCCGAGGCAGCGATGAACCTGAAGGTGGAGTTGCGGAAACTGCATCGCGTCACGAGCCAGGAAGGTGCCGCCGAAGCGCCTGTTGCGGTGGCTACAGAACCCTGGCGACGGGCCGTGAGCGGCCTCGGGCTCTTGGTGATGATCGGCTTGGCATGGCTCATCAGCATCAAGCGTAAATCAGTCGATTGGAGGCTGGTTGCTGTGGGTGCTGGCTTGCAGCTTTTCTTTGGGCTCATCGTCCTAAAAACCAGCGGCGGTGAGTGGTTTTTTAGCCAGTTGAATGATGGGGTGAATAGCTTTCTCTCCTTTTCGACGGAAGGTGCGCGGTTTCTCTTCGGCAACCTCGTCCAAAACAACATCCCCACAGGCACTCCCGTCGCCGACCCCACGATGGGTCCTGTCTTGGACTTCAATCAAACGGGATGGGCCAGTGCAGGGGCTTATTTTGCGTTCGGCGTCCTCCCCACCTTGATCTTTTTCTCCAGCGTCATGGGGGTCCTCTATCACCTTGGCGTCATGCAGAAATTGGTAGGCTGGGTTGCATGGGTAATGCGCAAAACCCTTCGGACGAGCGGTGCAGAAAGCCTTTCCGCCGGTGGCAACATCTTCCTCGGACAAACGGAAAGTCCCCTTTTGATACGCCCTTACGTCTCCAAGATGACCGAGAGTGAGTTAATGGCTGTGATGGTCGGTGGCTTTGCGACCGTTGCCGGTGGCGTCATGGGGGCCTTCGTCCTCATGCTGCGAGGTTATTTTCCCGACATCGCCGGTCACCTGATCGCCGCCTCGGTCATGAGCGCTCCGGCCGCGCTCGTCATGGCGAAGATCATGGTTCCTGAAACCGAAGAACCGCTGACGAAGGAGGGGGTAAAGCACCGCTTCGACAAAGAAAGTGTCAATGTGATTGATGCAGCCGCTCGCGGCGCTGGCGACGGACTCATGCTGGCTCTGAATGTTGGCGCCATGCTCATCGCTTTTGTCGCCCTTGTCGCCATGCTAAATGCGGGGTTCATCGTCCTGGGTGAGACCTTTGGTATGGAACACCCACTCACGATGGAGCGCATCTTGGGTTGGTTACTTGCTCCCTTAGCCTGGGTGATGGGTTGTGACTGGGCTGACGCAAGCTTTGTCGGTAGCCAATTGGGCGTCAAGACAGTGGTGAATGAGTTTGTAGCCTATCTTAATCTGGCGGGGAATATGGCGAGCGACCAACCGATTTCCGGTCGTTCTGCTGTCATTCTAACGTACGCGCTGTGTGGCTTCGCCAACTTCAGTTCCATCGCCATTCAAATCGGCGGGATTGGAGCCATTGCGCCGGAGCGCCGAAGCGATCTGGCGCGCTTGGGATTGCGCGCGATGATCGGGGGCAATCTAGCTGCTTTCATGACCGCTTGTGTCGTGGGCATGATCCTCTAGATTGAACAATCTCTACAAACGGGCCGACTGTTTGCTCTAAGGGATTCAATTCCCGCAGGAGCCAGTCAATGACGAGTCCGGTAGAAATCATCAAACTCGTAGAAGCCGCAACGCTCCAAATTCGTCAACGAAGTTCGATAAAACCCAAAGTCGCTCTGGTGCTTGGGAGCGGGCTAAATATCCTAGAAGAAGGCGTGGACGGGGATCGAATTCCTTACCATCTCCTTCCAGGTTTCCATGTACCCACCGTCTCGGGTCACAGCGGCGATCTGATCCTGGCAACCATCGAATCCACCCCTGTCATGATCTTTTCCGGCCGCCCCCACTTGTATGAGGGGACCGAACCCTGGCGGCTCGGCTTACTTCCCCGTGTGGCGAAAGCAATGGGTGCCAGCGCCTTTCTGGTCACCAACGCCGCCGGCGGAATTCCAGGGCAGGGGATGAATACAGGCGATCTCATGCGGATCAGCGATCACATCAATCTTCAGGGGACGAACCCACTCGTCGGAAGCCATGACAACCAACTGGGCGCCCGCTTTCCAGACATGGGTCGAGCCTACCATCGAGATGCCGGAAGATTGCTGGACTCGGTTGCGAACGACCTTAAGATCCCTCTTAAGAGCGGCATTTACGTGGGTGTACTGGGTCCAACTTATGAGACCCCCGCAGAGGTTCGAATGTACGGATTCATGGGTGGACACGCCATCGGCATGAGTACCGTTGGCGAAGTTGCCGTCGCCAATCAAGTCGGTCTGCACGTTGCCGGTATCTCCTGCATTTCCAACCTGGCAGGAGGCAATGAAGGCGCCGATGTTCTGCACCATAGCGAAGTTAAAGAAGTTGTAGCCGCTGCCGGGGACAACATTCGTCAACTGATACGGGCTGCACTTCCTGGATTAAGCAACCTGGCCAGCTAAAAAATAGCGATCTCAACCCACGGGGTGATTGACGAATTTCCCAGCCCTCCTGTACCCCTGTTTGTGTGTGCAGGCTTCTGACAAGCCTGCCTCGGTTCTAGGCTGGCTTATGAACGTGGCAAACTTACCGCTTTGGCTCATTCTCGCGATCGGCGGAATCGTCTCCATCTCTGCCTTGATGATGGGGATGAGAATGGGTCGAACGAAAGGTTATGCGCAGGGACGTCGAGTCGAACGCCGCTTGCAGAAGAAGAAACAGAGGCGGGCTGCCGAACGAGCAGAGTCAAAACTGGAGACATCGGAGCAGCGCAAGGGTCATCTCGATGACGATCGGCCAAGTGTCAATCCAGACGATCTCGAACTTGATGCCGTGATGCCGCTGATTCGAGACCACCTCGATGAAATCCTCCTCCGTCTGGAAGGCGAGGGGGTCTACAGCGAAACCGAAACACGCAAAGAACTGATCTGGAAGAACAGTGTTCTCGACGCCTACGTCGGCAAACACGTCCTTCATCGCCTGGAAAGAGAGCGGAAAGGCAAAGCCCTGATCGCCGGTCAATTGAACATCGCCGACGCCGGCGAATGCACGATCCTGTTTATGGACTTGCGAGGCTTTACAGCGGTGACCCAACAACTTGGGCCCAGCATTACTCCCCTACTCATCAACTACTATTTAAAGTCCGTCACCCGAGTGATTCATACCTTTGGTGGAACCGTTGATAAGTTTATCGGTGACTGCGTGATGGCGACCTGGGGTTTGCCCCATGAGCATCCCACAGGCCCCTTATCGGCTGTCCAGTGTGGACGGGCGATGGTCGAAGCGGTGGAAACCGTAAACTCTTTCCTCTTCGATGAGATTCAAAAGGCAGGCCTACGAGTCACCGAAGAAGGAGCGGTGAAAAAGAAGTCGAAGAAGAAAAATACCGGCGAAGACCGGGCAGAATATGAACGGAAACTGAAAGGGGTTGCACAAAAACTTCTGCACCCCTCGATCGGCATTGCCACGGGGATTGTCGCCGGATTGTCCATGGGCGGCCCTGAACGGCGGTCGTACTCGGTGATCGGTAAAGCCGTGAACCGAGCGGCTCGATTGGAATCGGCGACTCGGAAAGAAAATTGCGACTTGCTCATCGACAACGAAACCTACGAAATCATCAAACAAGAGATGGCGGCGGCGGACATGAAAAGGGCGGATCTTCGAGACCTAAAAGGACTCGGCTATCGGCAAGCCTGGCAGTGGAGCCGTTCCACGGTGGGCAGTCTCCACGACCCTGACGCACCCATCTCGGTGGATCCTCTGTGAAATCATTTCCGATCGCCCTGGTCGGGGCGCTGGTGCTCGCCAGCTGTGCAGCACCGCAAAAACCACCACCTCGCCGAGCGAAAATGAGCGACTTCCCACCGCTCCCTTCAGCACTCCCGGCGCCCCCTGAAGCCGGTGAAATGCCAAAGATCGTGGACAGTTCCTTGCAGTTCTACTTCAGTCGTCCTCGTCAAAACGGCAAGGTAAGGGTCCGAGTTGAATTCAAAGTTAACGGCTATTTAGAAGCCGACGACTTGGTCGCTCTCGAACTCACCAACCGACGGCGGCCGGTCGGGAAACGGCTTGAGTGCCCCCAACGGCGAAGTGCACGCAGCGGTGTCACCGTCGAGTGCACGGCGAAGAGCGACTCGACTGCCGGTGAAATACCCGTAAGTAACGCGACCTACGGGTTTTTGATCTCCCTCAAAAGAGAGGGGCGATACACGCCCTTGCGTAAGGGGCTCTTCCAGGTTTTCAAGTGCAGTCGTGGACTCTGTCTGAATCGGGATGGTCTCCTCGGCGAGCATTGGGCTCACTTTGAAAATAGAAAAGACCCGCGCCTGGTCTTCCGTATCGCCTTCAAAAGCCGTTCCGCCATGCCAGCGATGCACCACGATCCAAAGCGACAAGCCAAAGCCAAGAGCGGGGTTAACGTGGAAACGCTGACGACCACTTGCTTTGCGGGAAAAAAGAAACTCGGACGAACTTCTGAGAGCTTCATGGTGCTCGACGACGACGGCGTCTGGGTAGAATTGCTTGCCCGCAGTGACCTGTTTCTCCAAGATCTTCAGGACTTAGGTAAAGGCCCCCTGCGCTGCAAAGTGAACCTGAATGCGAACCCCTTCGCCGACCTGCGCTTGGAGATTGATGATGAAGGGAATTTAGTTCCCCACCGAGCACAGGCGGGAGAGAAAGGGCTTCAGAGCCCATGGTGGTGGCTAAAAGCCTCTCGTCCTGGTCGTCATGACTCCCGAGCGAAGGCCGGAGCCCGAACCATCAAAAAGTTACGATTAAACGGCGGACTTTAAGCTAATTTCACCTGATCCGCCCCAGAAAGACCGGCAGGATAAATGGTTTGGATCGCCGCCCGACTGGCCTCTGGGTCATCGGTAAAGCAGAGGCGAGTGTGTCCTGCGCCAACCCGTGCGTCTGGATACATCGCTTCAAGCGTTTCAGCGATCGCCTCGCTGGAATCGATGATCGGTAGCCCCTCTGGAAGACGCTTCGCAAGGTGCTCTTTCAGGACGGGATAATGGGTACAACCTAGGATGAGTGCCGCCGGCGTTGGACGAAGCAAGTCACTCAAGTAATGGTCGATCACTCCATCCAGCACGTCGCCAGAGGGCCACCCCTCCTCAACAAGAGGCACCAAAAGAGGGCAGGCTCGCTGTCGTATTTGTCGAGCCGGTAACGTCTCGTTCAAGGCACGAAGATAGGCTTGAGAGCTCACCGTTCCACGAGTGGCAAGGACCAAGATCGGTCCCTCGGCACCAGCAGCAGAAGCTGCCGATTCAGCGCCCGCGAACACCACACCCGTCACAGGCAAAGGCGAACAAGCCGACCGAACCGCCTCCACCCCATAAGCGCTGGCCGTATTGCAAGCGATCACCACATGATCACAGCCTTGATCGACCAGCCACTGTGCACATTCTAAAGCGTAACGCTTGACGGTCCTGGCACCCCTTCCACCATAGGGCACCCGTGCCGTGTCCCCAAGGTAGAGAAGATCGACTCCGGGCAGACGACGACGAATCGCGGCAAGAACGGTCAAGCCCCCGACCCCGGAGTCAAAGATACCAATCCTCACGAGGGGCGTCCGATGCAATGGTATTGAAAGCCGAGTTGACGCATCTTTTCCGGCGAATACAGATTACGACCATCGATCACGATCGGTTCACTAAGACTGGACTTGATCCGATCGAAGTCAGGCGCTCGATAGTCAGCCCAATCGGTAAAAATAACGAGGAGATCAGCGCCTTCAAGAGCTTCATAGGCCCCATGAGCATAGTTCACACCGGCAGGAAGTTCGAGGCGAGCATTGGTCATCGCCACGGGGTCATGGGCTTGAACGCGTGCCCCCGCCTTTAAGAACTCAGGAAGACAATAGAGAGCAGGGGCTTCCCGCATATCATCGGTCTTCGCCTTAAATGCCAAGCCCCAGACAGCAATCGTCTTTCCAGTAAGATCCGAACCAAGCACATCCTGAACTTTACCGATGAGAACTCGTCGTTGTTCTTGGTTGACTTGATCCGTGGCTTCCAGGAGGCGAAGTGGCACGCCATGACTGCGGCCGGTGTGAGCAAGAGCCTTCACATCTTTCGGAAAGCAAGAGCCCCCATAACCGCACCCAGCATAGAGAAAGGCGGGCCCGATACGGGAATCACTACCAATCCCAAAGCGGATTTCCTCAATGTCAGCCCCCACTTCCTCGCACAGACGAGCCATTTCGTTCATGAAAGAGATTCGAGTCGCCAACATCCCATTGGCGGCATATTTCGTCATTTCCGCAGAACGGATACCCATGGTGAGTGTTCGAGGCTTCTGACGGTTGAAGGGCTCGTAGAGTGCTTCCAGTTCCTGACGGCTCAAATCATCGTCAACACCAAGAACGATCCGATCTGGTCGGGTGAAGTCATTGACAGCATCGCCCTCTTTTAAAAACTCTGGATTGGAAGCGATTCGGTGCGGAAGATCGCTATGATCCTGCAGGATGCGACGAACTCGATCTGCGGTACCGACCGGTACTGTTGACTTGGTCACGACCAGTTTGGCCTCGGTCGCCGCCTCTGCAATCTGACGGGCGACCACCTCGACAGCCGCCAAGTCCGCACTCCCATCCTCGTCTTGGGGCGTACCAACGGCGATCATGATGATCGTCGCCTCCCGGATGCCTTCGGCGAAATCAGTGGTAAAAGATAAGCGGCCCCTGGCCTGCGTGCGCTCGACAATACTTTTCAATCCCGGCTCAAAAATTGGGATCTTACCGGCCCGTAACTCATTGATCTTGTCTGAGTCGATATCGATACATGTGACCTTGTTTCCAGCATCAGCTAAACACGCGCCACTCACCAAGCCCACGTAGCCCGTTCCTATGACTGCTAATTTCATCAAACACCTCTCTGCGGCGCAGCGATAACGACGTGGCTACCAGCCCGCAAGGCATATGACTCGTCCACGGTAGTTGACAGTCCCGCCGGGACAAGGAAGCAAGTGAGCATGGCAGTTCTGGTCACAGGTGGTGCGGGCTTCATCGGCTCCCATGTCAGTGAAGCTCTTTTGGCTCGGGGCGAGTCCGTGATCGTGATCGATAACCTCAACTCATTTTATGACCCCCAGTTAAAACGTCAGAATATCGCAGCCATCGACCATCCAAACCTCAACGTGATCATCGGCGACCTGAGCGACGCAGAGATACGAAAGCAAGGACTCGAGGGCGTCGATCGAGTGATTCACTTGGCAGCCAGTGCGGGTGTCCGGCCCAGCATTGAAGACCCCGCCAAGTACATTCACCAGAACCTCATGATTCCAACCTTATTGCTGGAATCCATGCGCTCGGCGGGCATTACGAAAATGGTCTGGGCCAGCTCCTCCTCCGTGTACGGAGATCATCTGGACACGCCCTTTTCCGAATCCGCCTCAGTGATGAAGCCGGTCAGCCCCTATGCAGCCACCAAGGTGGGTGGAGAAGCCCTCGCCGCCTGCTACAACCACCTCTACGGCATGGACATCACCAGCCTTCGATTCTTTACAGTCTACGGCGAGCGTCAACGCCCTGAAATGGCGATCCACAAGTTTGCTCGTCTGATGATGCAAGGTCGACCCATCCCTCAGTTCGGCGACGGGAGCACCGCTCGGGATTACACCTACATCGGTGATATCGTACCCGGGGTGCTGGCGGCACTGGATCGTTTAAAGGGCTGCCAAGTGTACAACCTCGGTGAAGCTGAAATGGTGCGTCTCGATCGTCTCATCGATGGGATCGGACAGGCCTTGGGTCAAACACCCCAGATCGAAGTGCTGCCACTTCAGCCTGGTGATGTCACCCGAACCAACGCAGACATTCAACGGGCGCAAACTCAACTTGGCTACCAACCGACGACCTCCATCGAACAGGGCCTTGCCCGATTCGCAGACTGGTTTCTCGCCCGTCCTTGGCTCTGGCAGAACGAATGAAACTGCTCATTGCTTTTTGCCTCGCGGCAACACCTTCCGTGGGGGTTTCCGAGTCAAACAAAGGGCGGGATCGAGATCTCAGTTGGACCGACGCCGGTCTTATTCTCGGTGGAGCCGCTGGCTACCTCGGCTTACACAAAGCAAAGTTAAAATGGGCGATCATCGACTGGTCGGAACCTGGACCCGGACCTCGCTGGCAAGAGGATACAGTACCGACGACGGCGGTGATCGGCGCCGGTGTCCTTCTCGCCCTCAGCTCCGGCGTCGAGGGCGGACTCGTCGAAGCAGCCGGCATGGCTCAAGCGGGACTCGTCACCACCGCTGTGACCAATATTTTTAAAGTCCTTTTCGCTCGACCTCGACCTGACTTTGTCGACCGAACGACTCGAACTTATGACAGCCCAGAACAGCGTGATGAGGAACTTCGAGACGCCCGTCTCAGCCTTCCATCCGGGCACAGTTCAGCAGCTTTCGCCTTTGCCACCCAAACCGGCTTATGGCTGCACCGCGCAGGCTGCATGAGAGGCTGGAGCACAACCGCCCGCTACGCAGGGTATATCGTACCGCTGACCATCGCCTCTGCGGTGGCATGGACCCGAGTTAGCGACAATCGGCATTACCCCAGCGACGTCGTAGCTGGCGCCTTGCTCGGCAGTGGGGTCACCCTGGGTTTAGATCGGTGGCAAAACGGTCGCCCCCGATGTCCTTAAATGACTTGCTAAGCGCTCTCTAGATCCCGCTCTTTTTTACTGTTGTCGTTACGGGCAGCTTCCAAGGCAGCTAAATAGCCCTCACTGACGTCACCGGTAATGTAGCGACCAGAAAAGACGCAGTCTTCATAGGTTTGAACCGAAGGATTGCCCTCGGTCGCTGCACGACGAAGATCCTCAAGGTCCTGATACACCAGCCAATCGGCGCCTATTCGCTCTTGAATCTCCTCAATGCTTCGTCCGTGAGCGATTAATTCGTGGGCGGCGGGCATATCGATCCCATAGACGTTCGGATAGCGCACGGGCGGCGCTGCTGAAGCAAAGGAAACGGTCTTTGCTCCCGCTTGCCGAGCCATTCGGATGATTTCTCTGCAGGTCGTGCCCCGAACGATGGAGTCATCCACAAGGAGAACATTTTTGTCTCGAAACTCCAGGGAGATCGGGTTGAGTTTTTGTCGCACCGACTTTTTTCGAACCGCTTGACCGGGCATAATGAACGTCCGGCCAATATATCGATTTTTAATAAAGCCTTCCCGAAATTTAGCGCCGATATGATAGGCCACTTGAATGGCTGCGGTACGGCTCGTATCGGGCACAGGGATCACCACATCAATCTCTTGATTCGGCCGTTCCCTTAAAATCTTCGCAGCCAGGGCGTCCCCCATACGCAAACGACTTTTGTAGACCGAGATACCGTCCATAATCGAGTCGGGACGAGCGAAGTAAACGTATTCGAACAGACAGGGGGCGTGGGTGACTCCATGATCGAGGCAATGACGATGAATGCCTTGATCCGCCGCCGTGAAGACGATCACCTCCCCCGGTTGCACATTGTCGACAAAGGTAAATCCCGAGGCTTCGATCGCCACAGACTCGGAAGCGACGATGTACTCCCGTCCGGCCGAGGTCTCTCGGTGACCGTAGCAAAGGGGACGGATACCGTGTTGGTCCCGAAAGACCACGAGACCAAAGCCGGGAATCATCGCTACCACGGCATAGGCCCCCCGACACCGTCGGTGCAATCCCTCCACCGCTTGAAAGAGGTGCTTAGGCTCGAGCTGCTCAATGCTTTGTTTGCTCAACTCGTGCGCCAAAACATTGAGCAACACTTCGGAATCCGAATTGGTGTTGAGATGCCTTCGGTCGAGGGCAAAGAGTTCCTGCTTTAACGCATCGGCATTGGTCAGCGTGCCATTGTGTCCGAGAGCAATCCCGTAGGGCGAGTTGACATAGAGGGGCTGCGCTTCGTCGGTGCTCGAACTGCCTGCGGTGGGATAGCGAACGTGGCCGATGCCCAAGTTCCCCACCAACTCCCGCATGTGCCGCGTTCGAAAGACATCTTTGACCATGCCATTGTCTTTTTGCAGAAAAATACGGCTTCCTGCGGTGGTGGCGATCCCTGCGGCATCTTGCCCCCGATGCTGCAGCACCGTCAGCGTATCATAAATACGCGTATTGACAGGCTCGGTGCCCATGATGCCGACGATTCCACACATGAAGTCACCCTTTCCGGAGGAGGTGGCGGCCTACCTCGCGACTTTCGATTGTACAAGGCTGCAGGCTGTGCTGCCTGTCCCCATGCATTCATCACTCAATCTAGTCTCAAGGTCATCGTCGGGATCGTTGCCTCCCCTTACAATGGCTGGCACAAGCAAGTCATAGAAAGGCTACAGCCTATGACGACCCATCCCCTGGTCGATCGATTCCAAGTTCTAGGGCAGGCGATGGCCGATGCCCTCGGAACCACGGGCTCTGATGCCAGTCCTCGATTTTCCCGTATCGCTGCTGAGCAACTGGAGTGTTTTCTGCCCAAACTTCGTGGTTTCTCACTTGAGGACATTCTGAGCGCGGCGCTAACCACCAAGGCTGAGCAACTGGATGTAGAGAGTCACTTTGGTGACCCACCGATCACTTGGTTCATGGGTGAAAGGTTTTGCATTGAAAGTTATGTCTGGAACGACAACAGCACCAACGTCCATGATCACGCCTTCGCCGGGGCCTGGACCACGCTCGTAGGTCAATCCTTGCACCGTCAGTATCGTTTTGAAGCGGACGAAAAAATCACCCCAGACTTTGAACTCGGTCGGCTCTTTCTCCAAAACGGCGAACGCTTGGTACCAGGCATGGTTCGACAAATCACGCCGAGTGATCAATTTATTCACGATCTTTATCACCTGGACCGACCAAGCATTACACTCATCATTAGGACCTGCCGTCTCGACCACCCCCTCAGAGGCCAGCGACATTACATCGGCCACGAACAACACGCACTCGCTCTTAAGACCTTTGACCGCCCCCCGATGGAAATCCTTCAGCGCCGGCTCCTCAAGGCCAGTCTACAGGACTCCGAAGCCACATTTTTGCACCTTTTCCAAGCCCTGCTCGAACAAGAAGATTTCGAGGTAATCACTCGACTTGCGGCGAAGACAGGCTTCCTTTTGAGTCACAAACAACTGGGTGACTGCTTGCGACTGCTTGAAAATCGCTGGCCTCTGCAAGGGCACTACGTGAGTGAGGCACTCCTGCATCAGCGGCAACTCGCCACCATGATCAACCTCCGACATCGCAGAACAGATACTCAAGATCGACTACTTCTCGGGCTATTGCGTTGCCCGAGTACACGAGAAGATCTGCTGGAACAGGTTCGGACGCTCGCCGAAACCGAGGATCCGGCTGCATGGATCTTCCAGCGATTCGAACAGTGGGCAGAAGAAGGTGAACTTCTCCAACTCACCCCAACTCAGCGTGAAGCGCTACGTGGTATCCTTGAAGGCCAACCCGCAAGAAATGACGAAATTCTTGACCGCTTCACCCTACAAAATGAGCCCCTACTTCAGGTTTTGGGCACGCCTTGATGACACAACAAGAATCCAAGCTGCGTCTTCATCGAGGAGTCATTTGGCAAAAGACGGCCGGAACAGGCTTGCTGTACGACCGCTATCGAGGAACTTATCTCAAGCTAAACTCCGTTGGGCTCCTGCTTGTTCACGCTTTAGCAGAGCCAACGGGGCAGTCCGTCCAGGACCTCGCCCAGTTAGTGAGCGCTCGCTACGGAATCCCCCTCGATCAAGCCCAAGGGGATGTTGGCGGTTTTCTACACGAACTAAGAGGCAATGACGTCCTTGAACCCCTTAGCTAGGCCTTACCACTGACAACGGCGAGCCGTTTCCGGCCCCAAGCGCCGAAAGGCTGGTATCACTCGTTGCCAGGGTTTCAACTCACCCCATCGATCCAGCAGCGCATCCAGCTCTTGGGTCTCCAGCAACTTACCATTCCAGCGAACTGAAATTTTCAACTCATCACCTCGGCGCTTCTCCAATCGCCGTTGGAGTTCCACACGGGGCCACCGCCCACCTGCTTCTTTGAAGTAGCTCTCAAGGTTTTTATCGGACAGGCTCACCATGTCGACGTGGTCAGCCATAAAGCCCCAGAGGTCGAGGCTTTTCCCCACCAAAATATGATTGCTTGCTGTCGGCTCGAGGCGCAGATTGCTGTACATTTGCCAAGCCACGCGATT
>NZRT01000070.1 GCA_002696345.1 Myxococcales bacterium | reverse complement strand
GCGCGGAGCGTGCTGGCATGAGCTTATCGATGTCGGTTGTCGTGGTCACCAAGCTTTGATCATTTCGACGAAAAACGCCGTCTTGCGAGAGCGCATCTTCGTCCCAGGTCATGAATCCGGGATCGTTAAAGGTTTGTTCGACGACGACGGTTGCATCATCGGGAAGAACGACGGTATTTTCGAAGGCGGTGATGTTGACGCTTTCCTGGAGGTCGTCGAAGGGCGCCATTGGAGCGTCTTCGTCAGGCAGCGCTGCCATCGCATCTGCGGCACTTCGAAACCGCTGAAGAGGCACCTTTTGCAACAGCCTACGCAGCCAACCCTCCAAGGTATCGGGAACGGCAAAGAGTGGAAAAAATCGTGGCGGTGTATCCCGCAATTGGCTTGTGAGGATTTGTGTCAAAACCGCGTCGCCCTGGGCGAATGGTGGGCGACCCGTTACCAACCGCCAGACCATGCAGCCAAAGGCATAAAGATCGGTCGATGCGTCAAAGTCTCGCCAGTGACCTAAAACTTGTTCGGGCGCCATGTAATGAGGGGTGCCGAGGCTGCTGTGCACGGCGGTCACTTCGTCCTCTTCGCCGAGCGCAAGACCAAAATCGGCCAGCTTGATCCCGTGACGCACGTCATCAGCATCTGAGATGAGAACATTGGCTGGCTTGAGATCTCGGTGGAGGACGCCGAAGGCATGGGTGTAAGCCAATGCATCGAGCAAGGTAACTAAGGCATTCCGTAGATCGACCCAATTCTCAAACTGGTGGGTGGCCAGGTTGCCTCCACTGCAATACTCCATGGCAAACCAGGGAATCCCCCTCTGGAGTTTTGGATGAAGAGCGGCTGTTTCCGCATCGATAATGCCGTGGTCGTAAATCATGACGACGCCCGGGTGTTGCAAGCGAGCAACAGCCTCGATCTCTTTGGCAAACCGCCGGCTTCGAACTTCGGTCGATTCCCGAGCAGGGCCGGCCATGATTTTAATCGCGACCTCGGTGCCCAAGCGCTCGTGGAGGCCGGCATACACTCGTGCCATGCCCCCTCTGCCGATCTCCTCGCCGACCTGAAATGCCCCGAGACGTAGACTCATGTTTGGAATCTCATGCTCAAGTCCCCGCCCTGTCAACGGGAGGGGGCAACGGCGTCTTCAACCTGTTGGACTTGGTTCTGGGTCAGCAAGCCGCGATCGCCAAGGTAGCGTGCTGCTTCTGCGTGCTCTTCAAAGAGATAAATCCCATCGGCCACCCCCACGTGCGGCTTGATTCGGTGGATGAGCGCGGCTTCGATTCGGTCGGGAAAGCGACTCATAATGTCGGCAAAGACCTCGTGATCCACATGGTTGTTGTCACCGATGAGGATGAATCGGGTTGCCGGCTGGTCTGCGAGAATCCGCTCGATGTCCTGGATCTTCTCGGGTTTCGCCAGCCAGGGCTCGCCACCGACACCACCCTCCACCGGGCCTTTTGGCATGTCATGGGACCGCATCCACAGATCCATGCCACGGAGCCGTTTCTCGTCTCGGGCTGTGACGTAGAAGACATCACCTGCCGGGTCGCCGTGACGCTCATCCAGAACGCTCAGAAGTTCTCTTGCTCCGGGATAAGGAGCGGGTTTAGGCTGATCATTCCGGTGTTTTGGCAGAAGGGTCTTGTCGATATCGGAAATGACGCCTTTTCGTGGTTGGTCACCTCGAAGCCACTGGAAGGCCTCGCGAAGCTCTTGGGGCATCGCCTGGGCGTCAACTCGCGAGATTCGCCCATCCGCCCCCGCCGCTTTTTCCGCAGCGTTCAAAAGCGCCTCATGGTTGCCTTTCCATCCACGGGTCTTGAGTGCATCCAAGAGGTTGGTTGGAGTCGGACTCGGGGGCAGTCGATTCACCATGTTGCTTTGGTCTCCCGGCCAATCCTGGGCTGAATCGATGGCGACGTCCAGCGGTTGCATGGTCTTTTTCCTTGCCGGCCGAGCTGCTTTGCTGCAAACGGCGCCACCAACCAGCGACGTGTCCGGGGCAGTCCGGACACTTAAAAGAGCCAGAAAGGGCATCGCAATGAGTCGTTATACCGGACCCCGTCTTCGCATTATGCGCCGTTTGGGCGTTTCTCTTCCAGGGCTTGCCCAGAAGGAACCCACCCGTCAGTACCCCCCTGGTCAGCATGGACCCACCATGCGCCGTGGCAAGGTCTCTGACTATGGGATGCGTCTTAAAGAAACCCAGAAGGTACGTTATCACTATGGCCTCCGGGAGCGCCAACTCCGGCGCGTGATCAAGCAGGCCATCCGTTCCAAGCAGGCCAGCGATGAGAAGCTGCTCGAGTTGTTGGAGCGGCGCCTGGATAACCTCGTCTTCCGCTCGGGCTTGGCGAGAAGCAATCGGGCGGCCCGACAGATGGTCAATCACAGCCACGTGCTGGTCAACGGCAAGCGGGCCAACATCCCTTCGATGGTTTTGAATCCCGGTGATGTGATTACCCTCAAGGAAAAGAGCACGTGGAACAGCAACCTGGACAAGGAAGGGGCCTATCCGGCTCACTCCATGCCGATTCCTGGTTTCCTCAATGTGGAAGAGGGGCCCGGCAAGATTGAGGTGACTCGTTTGCCTCAGGCTGACGAGGTGCCCCTCAGTGTGGATGCCATTCAGGTCATCGAGCGTTACAGCGGTCGAGTCTAAGTTACAGCTCCTGAAAAGGGAGCCCGTTGGAAGGGGAGCCGAGCGATCGGCTCCTTTTCGTTTTTGACGCCGAGAGCGCCGGACAGTGTGTTTCGCATCGCCGCCTGAATGCCGCGCAATTAACTGCCTATTGCCCCGACAAAAAAGCCCGGTTACGGCTGCCTCGTAACCAAGGGAGGACAGACCATGTCCCTCGACGCCAAAGTGATCGAAATCATCGCCGAGAATCTAGGGGTATCTGCGGATTCCGTGACCCCAGAAAAGAGCTTCGAAGAACTCGGAGCAGACAGCCTTGCAGTGGTCGAGCTTGTGATGGCTTTCGAAGACGAGTTTGACATCGAACTCGATGACGGTGACGCTGCCGCATTGAAGACGGTGAAGCAGACCATCGACTTCGTGAAGAACATCACCGCCTAAACATCGGGGCCTCCCGCTATGCGAAAAGTGGTTGTAACAGGGTTGGGCATCGTCTCACCTCTGGGTATTGGTCTTGAGACCAACTGGAAGGCGGTCCAAGAGGGGAAAAGTGGGATTTCACCCATCTTTCTCTTCGATGATCCTTCGGGACTCGCAACGCAGTTTGCGGGTCAAGTTCCCGATTTTGACGCCACGCGTTGGATGACGGCACCAGAGGTTCGTCGCTACGACCGCTTTCTTCACATGGCCGTGGCCGCTGGATTAGAGGCGGTGGAGCACAGTGGACTCGTGATCGATGACAGCAACGCCAAGAGGGTCGGCTGCATCGTCGGGGTTGGCTTGGGTGGAATGCCGAGTCTTGAGCAAACGATCTCGACTCGAATTGCTACGGAGAAATACCGNCGAGTGTCTCCGTTTTTTATCCCAGGTCTTATCGCCAACATGGCTCCTGGTCTGTTGTCGATCTACACGGGTGCCCGGGGTGAAAATTGGACTGCAACATCTGCATGTGCCTCCGCAAACCATGCCTTTGGGGCGGCCCTGCGGTCCATNCAGGCGGGAGCTTGTGATGCTGTGATCGCCGGAGGTGCAGAAGCGGTGGTGGTTCCGACGACGATCGCTGGCTTTAATGCCATGAAGGCTTTGTCCACTCGCAATGACAGTCCAGACACTGCCTCCCGACCCTTCGACAGGGACCGAGACGGTTTCGTGCTCGGTGAGGGCGCTGGATTCTTGATGCTTGAAGCGGAGGAGATGGCGACGGCCCGGGGCGCAACGATCTACGGCGAGTTGGCTGGCTTCGGTGCGACCGGTGATGCCCACCATATCACTGCGCCTCGNCCCGATGGAGCCGGAGCAGTCGATGCCCTTGAGATGGCGCTGTCCGATGCGAAATTGAACAAGGAAGATGTAGGTTACATCAATGCCCACGGGACCTCGACTCCAGCCAACGATGTGATGGAAACAAGAGCGATCAAGGCGGTGTTCGGTGAACACGCCCGTTCTTTAGCGGTCAGCTCGACCAAGTCGATGACCGGTCATTTGTTGGGTGCAGCAGCCGCTGTGGAAGCGATCTACAGCCTGATGGCAATCCGAGAGGGCGTACTGCCGCCAACCATGAATCACTTTGAGTCGGATCCAGAATGCGACCTGGATTATGTCGCCAATGAGGCCCGTCAGGTGAAGGTCNCGGCCGCTCTTTCCAATAGTCTCGGCTTCGGTGGTACCAACGCCGCTGTCGCCTTTCGGTCGTACTAGGATGACCTGGGGCGCTGGACGACGTTTGGTCCTGGCCTCGGATCATGCTGCTGTCGAACTTCGTTGTTTGCTGGCTAAAGCCGCAACATTGTGGGGCTTTGAAGTGGAGGATTTGGGTCCATCCACGACCGATTCAATCGATTATCCCNTCCAGGCAAAGCGCTTGGCAGATCGACTTGCCCAAGATGGAGAGGCAATGGGAGTGCTNGTGTGTGGTACNGGCATTGGTATGAGCATGGTCGCCAATCGNTTTTCCCATCTTCGTGCTGCGGCGGTAAGCGATGATTTTACGGCGCAAGCGACCCGAGCCCACAACGACGCCAATGTGCTATGTCTTGGTTCACGAACCTTAGGACCAGGCCTCGCCGAGCAGTTGCTCAAGACTTTCTTATCGACGGCTTTTGAAGGAGGCCGTCATCAACGTCGCGTGGATTTGTTTCCANGCGGTGCATCCACAAAGGACATCAAAGTATGACATCTGCCTATGCAGTCTCNTCTCTTGGACTCACNGAGCAGGATCCTGTCGTTGCGGCAGCGCTTCGTTCTGAGGTGCAGCGGCAGCAAGAGGGAATCGAACTCATCGCCAGTGAAAACTACACCAGCCCCGCTGTTCTTGAAGCGACCGGCAGTGTCTTCACGAANAAGTACGCAGAGGGCTACCCGNNCCGTCGCTACTATGGCGGTTGTGTCCATGCTGACGAGGTCGAGCAACTCGCCATCGATCGAGCCAANTCGTTGTTCGGTGTCGAGGAAGCCAACGTTCAACCTCACAGCGGTTCNGGNGCCAACATGGCTGTGTACATGGCGATCTTGAAGCCTGGCGATACCGTTCTCGCCATGAGCCTTGACCATGGGGGGCACCTCACCCATGGCTCCCCCGTCAATTTTTCAGGNCGACTGTATCAGTTCGTTGCATACGGNGTCGATCGAGACACCGAGCGGATCGACTATGATGAGGTTGAGCGATTGGCTCATCAGCACCGACCCAAGTTGATTGTNGCGGGTGCATCCGCCTATCCACGCCCGATCGACTTTGCTCGCTTCGGGGCNATTGCGNAGGCTGTGGGAGCGAAGCTGCTTGTGGATATGGCTCATATCGCCGGTTTGATCGCAGCCGGTGTCCACGAGAGTCCAGTGCCGTATGCAGACTTNATTACCACCACGACGCACAAAACACTGCGNGGACCTCGTGGTGGGATGATTTTAGGNAAGTCCGAAGATTTCAAGAAGGTCAATTCGCGTATTTTTCCGGGGACCCAAGGNGGCCCACTGGTCCATGTGATCGCAGCGAAAGCCGTGGCGCTTAAGGAAGCTGCTGAGCCCGCTTTTATCGATTACTCCAAAGCGATCGTAGCCAACGCNAAAGCCTTTGCCTNAAGTTTAAAGCAAAACGGNCTGCGTTTGGTGAGTGATGGGACCGANAACCANCTTGTGTGCGTGGATGTTCGACCGGTGGGGCTGACAGGGAAGGTCGCAGAAGCCGTGTTGCAAACGGCAGACATCACAACCAANAAAAACATGATTCCNTTTGATCCTGAGACCCCNTTTGTGACTTCGGGCCTCCGGTTGGGAACACCAGCGATGACGAGCCGTGGNATGGGGACGGATGAATTCTCAANGATCGGTGTATGGATNGCTGACCTTTTGAAAGCACCGGAAGATACCGAGCTGCANTTGCGTCTTCGGGGCGAGGTGCACCGACTGTGTGCGCAGTTTCCGCTGCCTTATCCAGCGATCCCATGAGGAAGAATGATATTGTACTCCCTGATGGGATCGTCTCTGACCTTTTAGACTGGCGACAGTCGATGCCCAGCGCTATGGCTTAGTCCATGGAAAAGTCGACACGGCAAATTTTGGTGGTCGATGACAACGCCGTTCTACGGCGTCTGTTAACCACCGTTCTCAAGCTTCGAGGCTTTGAGGTTCTGACCGCCGAAAATGGTGAAGTGGCTCTCGACATGCTGGCCAATGGTGCCAGCGGNGTGAGCATGATGATNGTCGATGTCCGCATGCCTCGCCTCGATGGCATCGGGGTACTCAAAGCGGTGAAGCAGGAACACGGGGACATTCCGGTGGTCATGTTGACCATTCCCGATGAGGCCGATCGAGCCGATGAGGCCCGGCAGCTTGGCGCCGAAGACTTCCTCATCAAGCCCGTCGACCCCGGTTCGTTGATGGCCGTGGTAGAGCGGGTCATCGGCAACGCGTGAGTTCAGCCACAAGCCCTGACGACCGCTTCATGGGCATGGCCCTCGAAGCGGCATTGACCGGTCTCGGGCGGGCGGCTCCCAATCCCTGTGTGGGTGCTGTGCTGGTGAAGGGTGGAGAANTCCTTACTCGGGGTGGCCACCGTCGAGATGGCGGTCCTCATGCAGAGTCGGTGGCTTTGCGGGCCGCCGGGGCAGAAGCCAAGGGCGCAACGCTTTACGTCACCCTAGAGCCTTGCTGTCACGTGGGACGACAGCCACCTTGCACGGAGGCGATCATCGCCGCGGGAATCCGAGAGGTTGTAGTGGGNATGGTGGATCCAGACCATCGGATGAGCGGTCGAGCGATTGAGCAACTAACGCAGAATGGAATCCACGTTCGCGTGGGTGTGCGAGAAGGGGACTGCAAAGCCTTGGATCCGGGATACATTCACCGCCAAGAGTTCGGCCGNCCCCGGGTGCTTCTCAAAACTGCNGCGACCCTCGAAGGGAACGTCGCCACACGTCTGGGNCATAGCCAATGGATNACGGGCCCCAGTGCTCGGAACTTTGGACATGGCTTACGGGCTCGGGTCGGTGCTGTCATGGTGGGTCGTGGGACCCTAGAAGCTGATCAGCCTCGACTGACCGCTCGATTNGATGATCAGAAGCCATGGTGGCGTTTAGACAACGAGTATCANCCAAAGCGATTGGTNGTAGGNAACTCCCTCTGCAGCCACACATTGCCGCCGGATGGNGGNGCCCGATGGTATCTGGGACCGGGACTGAGTTCAGACTTTGAACGGTATCTTGATTTACCCCGACGATCAGGTGGGGATGTGGATTGGTCCCGATCGCTCAAGATTCTCGCTTCCGAAGGGATTAATGCTATTTTGGTTGAGGGGGGGCCTCGACTCGCNGGATCGTTGGTGCGNGCAGGTATGGTCGATGAATGGCTCAGTTTCACAGCACCAACGACGTTGGGNGGAACGGGGCAGCCTGCGCTCGNGGGNGAAGGTATTGATCACATGACCGGGGCAGTCCACGGACAGATCGAGCACGTTGACCGGTTGGGTCGAGACCTTCTGGTGTGGACTCGGTTTCGTGAAGGNCCATCNTTTGCAGATCAAGAGAAGCTGCTAAGGTCCCTTCGAGAGGAGAGACGGTGAGAGTTCTCNTTCTAGCTACGNTCNTTNTCACCNTTGGCTGTCCNGGCAGTGGAGACCCCACGGATGATGTTGGCGTTGTCCTCGATGCCGGGGTGCCGGATCCAGNGCCAACTGCTTTCGACGCAGGTTTTGCTGGCACNNTNGGGAGTCTCTGCAGTCAGACATCAGACTGCCTCGACCATCGACAGCGATGCTACGTCGGTAATGCCAACGGCAGTCTGCCTCGATGCACGGTGGATTGTAACGACTTGGATGACTGCGTTGAATTTTCGACNGGGGCGAGAATTTCATTGGACGACACGGATTGCGCTCGCCCGGCGAATTCTTCTGGAAGTCGGCGATTTTGTGTCCAGAGCCCCGGGCGNGGCGGCGGCTCCGATCTCGATGCGGGGGNCTCCGATACAGCGGCTGGATCTGACGTTGGGATGGATNCTGGTCTGGCGGATTTAGGTCCTCAGCCGGATTTGGGACCGGGACAAGTTCCAGGGACATTNTGCAGTCGCCCAGATCATTGTCGTGGGCAGCGTTGTCTCGCAGGTGAGACTGGCGATCCNCGGTGNGCTGCATCGTGTGAGCAGGCGGAGGACTGTGNCGACTGGGCAGAAGTTGCCCANTTGAGCATGGATCGAGTGAGCTGTTTCGATCATGAAGAGGGGCGCTACTGCGGCGANTCCAGAAGAGTTCCGTCCATTGGCTGGAGCGCCGATCTTGTGACCCGTCTTCACGGTGTCTCGGGTCGAGTGCGTATCGATGAGGGGCCAAGCCTTTCGTTTCGGCGATTTATTTATGATGGCTCCGCCCATGGTTTGGATGTCGTCCTTGCGCTGAGTCTTGGAGATCCGGAAGTGGCCGCTGCAGCGGGCACGTTGATCATCGTCAAAGGACGGATGACATGTCGCATTCAAGGCTGTCCTGAGGACCATCCTTGTTTGCCCAATGGGAATTGCAATGGCGCTCAGTTCTCGGTGCCGCTGCCGGTTGGTATCCAGTTCCAAGACTTTGATCATGTCACGGTTTTCGATCGTGCTGCGGGTGCTNATGGCACAGCGTTTGCCACAGGCGAATTTGAACCGCCCCAGCGTTAGCGGAGAGAAATGATGCGTTCCTTGCTGTTCATGGTGTCTGTGGTCCTCGGGTGCGCCCACGGTGGTGATCATGTGAATCAGCCACCGGGNACCGCAAAGACCGAGATGGTTGCTGAGAAAGTGGCACCGACGCCGACCCCGGCCCAGATCGAGGCTTCCAGTCTTCTCGATATTAGGGAGCAACTCGGTTTGGCGATGCCTACGATTCAGAGTTGTTACGAAGGCTTCCTGACAGCTGAGTCACATCCCTCAGTCGAAATGAACTTGGTACTTCTCGGGGACAAAGAGGGCATCGTTCACGGTTTGAGGGTGGAGCGAATCGAGCCCGACATACCCGGCCTNGTCGCTTGCTTTACGCCTCGTCTCATCAAGATTCGATTGCCACCGAGTGACGAGCCTCAAGAGTTGGCGTTCCCGGTGAAACTCATGCCAACCAAGGGCTTGGGAGCGGGACCCTCGGTGAAGACCATGGAAGCACCTCCGAACCAAGGGGCTCCGGAGGGGGCACCAACCAATCCCCGTTAAGAGTCGTCGGGGAAGTCGGTTTCGGTTGCTTCCCCTAGCCATTCAGCAGCCTCATGCTCTGCGGCAAGGTCTCGGCGACGGCCGCGTAAACAAATATCCACATCGCGAAATTCGTGCGCTACGAACCGCGCTTGGGGTCGTAACGACCGGTTCGATGCAAAGAACTCACTTAAGTAGGCGTCGAGAAAATCCACCAAGAGGAACAAGGAGTCGTTCTGTTTTTCCGGCTCTTCGGTCTCGTGCAGTGCCTGCCAGACCCATCGATGACTGGCGTCTAGCCGGTCCAATCGAAGTGTTAAACGAACATGATCATCATGACGCTCGTGCTCTGCGGTAAAGACCTCGTTCTCAAGGAAGCCTGAATAGCGCTTGCCCAGAGTTTCTGCGAAAAGCCTTTCTGTCTTGGAGTTGAATGATGCTTTCATCACGGGAAATGGCTTCTTTTGAAGATCGATCGAACTTCAAGCCCGGTTTGCTCTTCCAAGATTTCACAACCTCCCTCTTCCCGATCCACGAGAACGAAGACGGCTTTCGGAAGATGACCAGCGTCCAAGAGGCGATCGATGGCAGCGACGGCTGACTGACCGCTGGTGACCACATCTTCGAGGACGACGACCGAGAGGTGCTCTTTGAGCGCAGCATCACCCTCAACCCCTTTGTTGGCTCCGTGATCTTTCGTTGCCTTGCGGACATAGAGTGCGGGCAGTTCTCGACCTCGCTGGGCAGCCGTCAGGCTGACAGCGCTTGCCAACGGGCAGCCACCAAGAGCCGCCCCGGCAACCGCGTCGAAAGGTCGTCCTCTTTCCTCTTCTTCCGACTCGATGGCAGCGAGTATGGTCTGTCCCACGAGGAGATGACCCCGACCGGACAGAGTCGTTTGCCGACAATCGATGTAGAAGTCACTGGTGCGCCCCGAGGATAGGGTCACTTTTCGTCGTTCAAAGCTGCGTTCAACAAGTAGATCCAAGAGTTCTTTTTTAGCGCTCATCACTGTCTCCAGGCGTGAGAGTCATATGGCTGAGGTCCGGCGCCCTCGGTGGCTTTCGGGGCGCTCGTCGTTGTCGTCGCGGGGTCGCTTCTGACGGCATCTGTGATTTGGTCGTTTCTTCATGACTTTGCACAGGGATCGGTACGGCTCGAGGGACCCACGATGGTGTCGGTGCCGTTCGATGCGCCGGTGGCGCCGCTGTTTCAGGGGGGCGGGAATCGAGACGACCGTGGATGGTGCAACCGTCGGCGAGGCTAATGGATGGAGCTTGAATCCCGCCGAGGGCTTGCCCCTCATTGGCGACTTGAACTCGAGCTGCACGAATCGGCCCTTCCACCGTCCCCGAAACATGCACATCGTCGGCAGTGATCCCGCCTTCCACGTGTCCGGATGCAGCGACGTGAACAACTTGACCGATCAATTGACCTTGAACACGGCCCGCCACCTCAAGGTAGTTTCCCTCCAGGGAACCCTGAACGGTCGTTTGAGCATCGATATAGGTACGATCCAAGTGAAATGACTTTCCAGGGTGAGTTTGTGGGGTCCTGTTATTTGCTAGTTGCCATTCCATCGCCTCGGGCGGAAGCCCTATGCGATCTGTTTTCGCGGGAATTTGAGCGCTCTTGTTTCCCGAGGGGAGTAAAGATCGTCGATATGTCCTTAAGACTCCGAAGACTCCATCTATCGAACCGGCGCCGGAGTGGCGGTTCGCGAGGGTCCCGCCATGGCTGTTGGTCAGGGAACAGTGAGCAGGAAACCTACGGTGTCCAGTTCATCGTGATGGAGGTCGCTGCTGGGAATTCAAACTCGCCGATCCACCACTCCTCCTGGTCGACTTGAGTTCCGCTCCAATCGTTGTAGAAGAAGCCCTGACTCAGAGAGAGGCCGGCGTCGCCGATGATTTTGGTAAACGTCTGAAATTGGTCCCAATCGCAGCAATCAAACTCGCTGGACTCTTCATTCATCTCCTCCCAGAAGAATTGGACCGTTTTGAGTGGAGGGTGAGAGCAGGTGTAGATCGATCCTCCTGCGTTGGTCCTGGAAAAGCTGATATCGTCGCCTGAGATCCCGTTGGGGAGTTGGGCGACGAGATCCGCGAGTTCACCGTGATCGGTGATGGGCGCACATGAGAATTGCCCAAAGGTAAATTGAAGACCGTGGCCTGATTCGCACTCAGAGATGTACTCTTCGATCTCATCCACTTGGAAGTACTTTGTCCACGAGTACTGTCTCGCATCAAGCCATTCCGGTCCGCCGAAGTCGCCGCTGAGTTGGACAGCGTCTGCAGCGACACCAATGTGTTGGAGA
>NZRT01000069.1 GCA_002696345.1 Myxococcales bacterium | reverse complement strand
GCCACCGTAAAGCCAGCTTGAAGCCGACGAAGAGCCTCCACGAGTGCTCTTGGTTTGGTGGGGCGCAGCAGCCTCTCCAAGGGGGGCGGGAACGGTTCACTCAACAGCAGGACTCCATTTTTCCGTGGAAGAATGATGGTGACGCAACGTATTCACAGATCATGAGCGCTTCAACGCAAGAACTTCAACAGGACTTTAAAAGCGATGCTTTGCTCGCTTGGTACGATGATCATCGGCGTCGGTTGCCTTGGCGAGAAGAGCCGAGTCCGTGGCGGGTATTGGTCAGCGAACTGATGCTGCAACAGACCCAGGTTCGCACTGTGTTGCCCCGTTATGAAACTTTCATGGAATTGTTTCCGAGTCCGGCGGCGATGGCAGAAGCGGGTGAAGAGGCTGTCCTCGGTGCGTGGGCTGGCCTGGGTTACTACCGGCGGGCTCGAGCCCTCTTTGCTATTTCTCAACGCCTTGTGCAGGACTTCAGCGGTGAGGTCCCAGGCGATGCGAAAACATTAGAGCAGTTGCCAGGGGTTGGTGCCTACACAGCCGGGGCGGTCGCAAGCATCGCTTTTGGGCAGGTCGTTGGTTTGGTGGATGGCAATGTGGAGCGGGTCCTCGCTCGATTTATGGGGGAAGGCAGCCCACTCCGGAATGCTGCAGGTCAACGGCTCCTCTGGAATTGGGCGAACGAGTTTGTGGACGAGGAGCGGCCCGGCGATCACAATCAAGCGCTTATGGAGTTGGGCGCTCGGGTCTGCCGCCCCGTGTCGCCCCGGTGCGGGGAGTGCCCGCTGCACGGGGGCTGCCAAGGGGACGACAAGTGGTCGGAGATTCCAAACTTACCGAAGCGGCCCGAGGTGGTACCGGTCGTTGAGGAGAATCGATACCTGCTCGTGGATGGATCTGACCACGTGGCTTGGCGTCGGCGTCCTGAAACCGGATTGTATTCGAAGATGGTCGACCTCCCCGAAGAGTGGACACCGGGGGTCGATGCGATCCTGCTCGGTGAGGCGTTGATTGAAAGACGACTTAGTCACCGTTTGCTCCGACTCAAGGGCCGAGCTTTCCGAGTACAAAGTCTGCCGTCTGGCTGGGAAAGCGGTCCAGTGGATGACTTTCTTCACGCAGGTCCGCCAAAGGCAGTCGCCCTTCTGTTCGAGGAACTAAGAACTCACTCCGAAGTTTGCTGATTTAAAGCCAGCATGATCCTTCGCGCCAGGGCAGCGCTGATGCCCGGGACTTTACGTAGATGTTGTAGTTGAGCTCGGCGTAGACCCTCGACGCTGCCAAAATGTCTGAGAAGGGCCCTTAGACGCTGCGGGCCGACCCCTTCAATATCATCGAGGACACTCCGCTTGATCGATTTTTGACGTCGTTGTCGATGGTACCGGATGGCGGTGTCATGGACCTCGTCACGCATTCGAATAAGGAGAGCCATCCCCGGGTCTTCCGGTCGAGTGCGCAGGGGATTTTTGCGGTGGGGCCTAAACAGACGTTCGGGGCTTCGACCCTCCTGATTTCCTCCAAAAACGGAAGCGCCATCAAACCCGCGCCCGTCCGTCAGTCTGCGAGACTTGGCAAGCCCGACGATCACCGGTTGCCGCAAACCGATTTCCTCAAATGCTTTGACGACGGCTCCCAACTGCGCTCGGCCGCCGTCGATCAGTAGGAGATCCGGCAACTCGTCAGGATGGGCGCCGTAGAATCGTTTGACTGCTCGCTTCATCGCGCTGAAGTCGTCACGGGCGTCGGCGCCATCTATTTTAAGTCGGCGGGTACCGTTTGGATCGCGTTTGCCTTCATCGTACCGGACTCGCCCGGCAACGGTTTGTCGGCCTTGGAAGGTGGAGATGTCCAAGGCATCGATCACAAGAGGCGGAGCTTCGAGGCGCAGCACGCGTGCCAGATCGGCCAAGGCTCGACTTCGCTCGCTTCGCCGAGTCTGGTGGCGACTCAGTTCCTGCTCTGCATTCTTTTCCGCCATCTGGAACAGATCTGATTTCGACCCTCGTCGAGGACGGTAGAGACGCACACTGGCGCCTGCACGTTGGTCAGATAACCATGAGATCATCACCTCTGAGTTCTGTTTCCAGTCACAGAGAATGGTGGGTGGGACTTCGGAGGACGCACCCTCGGGGTCATAGTAGGCCAATAAAAAGCTGCGAATTAGTTCGTCGTGGGGCAAGTGCATCCTGTCGAAGACAGAGACATGTTTGCCTTGCAATGCGCCACCACGAACGGTGAGGACGACCGCTGCCGCTTGGTCACCATCCGCACGGATTGCGATGATGTCGAGATCTTCCGTTGTGCCCAACACCACGCTTTGTCGCTCCAAGCTGTATTCGATGGCTTGAAGTTCATCCCGCAAGCGACCTGCGCGCTCGTACTCAAGAGCCTCCGCAGCGGCTTCCATTCGGGTTTTCAATAAGCGTTTGAGGGGGGCGGGGCGCCCCCTTAGAAACTGTGATGCGGCGTCCACATCATGTCGATAGTCCTCTTGAGAGACGGGCAGAACACAAGGCCCGGAACAACGTCCGATTTCGTAGTCGAGACAGACCCTTTTACGCCTTTTGAACTCTCCATCAGTGCAACTCCGCAGTTGAAAGTGACGTTCCAAAATCCGCAGGGTTCGACGCAGTTGCCCAGCAGAGTCGTATGGACCGAAATAACGCGCGCCATCTGCTTTTTTGCGACGAACCGCCTCGACCCTTGGGTAGTCATGGTCGCGGCCGATTCGAAGGAGAAGAAAGCGGCGGTCGTCTTTTAAATTCAGATTGAATCGAGGGAGATGCTTCTTGATCAGCGTACTCTCGAGGAGCAGCGCCTCCTTCTCGGTTTGAGTGACGACCCATTCGATTCGACGAACGACGGGATCGATCTGCGCCACGAAGGCGCGATGGTCATGACCGTTGAAGTATTGCCGCACCCGTGCCCGCAAGCTTTTCGCTTTCCCCACGTAGACGATTCGATCTCGTCGATCGTGCATGAGATAGCAGCCAGGTGCATCCGGCATGCTCTCGACATCGTGCTTTAGGTGCTCGGGAACGGTCATCGTAGGTTAAAGTTGGCCTTGACCAGCCCAACGGGCAAGCCTATGGCGGCGGCGAAGACAGGCGGTTGGCCTCACCTCAGTAGGCCCCCAAGGTTCCGAGACATTGTGGTTCGGCCCCTCGCGGGGTTTCGATGGCGGCACTGCCACAAGGAGGATTCTATGCATCTCTACCGTAAGATTATACCCAAGATCGCTCACGATTGCATCCGGGGTCTGCGCCTCAACGAATATGTTGAGATCGAGGATATCCAGGTCATCGAAGCGGAGTTGGATTTGGCGACCACCATGGTGGAATACATGAACAACGAGGATCGGATCAGCCAAGAGGCGCGCTCCGGGCTGCAGCGTCGTCACCTACCGGCGGATCGTTATGCAATGGTCAAGCGCTCTATTGCTGAGGTGCGCGAGTTTCCCCTGGGCGAAGCAGGCGTCAACTTTGTTGCCGGTAAGGTTCTAGAAGCACTCTTCGACTCGGACAATGTGGAGGAAATCTACGGTTCCGATGAGGAGCTTCGCACCATTATCGATGAGGTCCTTGCGAAGCATTTGACCGTGGACGAGGAGATCGATCGGAACGTTCGCGCTGCGTTGCGGAACAAGCGGGAAGGCTCTTACGAGTTTGAGACCGAGTACAACCGGCGCGTTCGAGAATTGACCCGCCGGGCCGCTCAAGCTGCTCAACCCCGGTACTAGCGGGTCGTTCACCATGGAGATCCATCGATTCCGTGGTGAGCCCCGGGAGGTGGGGCGAGCGCATGGTCGGCGCTTTCAGCAGGGCATTCGAGAACTTGCATCGCTGCGAGCTCGACTTGCCCTCGCTCGTATGGGCTTAGAGAGTCGAACGGAACTCGATCTACTCGCAAACCAACATGTCGATGTGCTGGCTCGTACCGATCGAGACCTCTATTTAGAGTTCATCGGTCTATGCGAGGGATCCGGGGTCAGTCCCGCCGACATGGTGATCCTGAACAATTACACCGATTTACGTGACCTGACGCAGGGGGATCTCTTTCCCGACGGCGATGCCGGTTGCTCCGCAATTTTTCTGCCCGGTGACCCACCGGTTATCGGTCAGACATGGGACATGCATGGCTCAGCGCAGCACTATGTTGAGGTGATGGAGTTTGCGGTCGACTCGGCACCTCGTTGCTTGGTTTTCTCGCTGACAGGTTGCTTTGGCATGGCTGGAGTCAACGAAGATGGTGTGGCGGTGACCATCAACAACCTCAACACATTGGGCGCAGTGCCAGGTTTTCTCTGGCCCGCTCTTGTTCGGCTGATGCTGCGGGCATCGACCGCTGCGGATGCAGTCGCTGTTCTGAAGCGTGTGGGTGTGGGCAGTGGTCATCACTACCAAGTGGCCGATCGTCACAATTTCTATGGGGTTGAAGCGCTGCCACAACAGCAGGAAGTCATCGACCGATGGACCGCTTTTGGCGATGAGCCTGTGCGGTTGACAACACCCCAGGGTGCTTTCCACACCAATCATTGCCTCGCGCCGAAAAATGCGCAGCACGAGCGTATTCCCAGCGTCAGTACAACCCATCGGCGCTGGCGAGCTCTCGAGGGTATTTTTCGTGCCGAGGCGGAAGCACGCCCTGGGGCACTTTGGCAACTGCTCGGCGATCGGCAAATCAGCATGCCAGCCGATCCTAATGATCCCCACAAGAGTGCGACATGTGGCGGCTTGGTCGTCGATTGGTCCGGCGAACTACCTTCGTTATGGGTGTGTCGAGGACCCATGACCCACGCCACGGAAACACGGGTTCGATTTTCGGAGCCAGCTACCGTTTAAGCGAGGCGCCGCTGCAACAGGTCCAAGCCTCGCGCCAACTCTTCTTCCGTGACATTGAGCGCTGGGACGATGGAAATACCGGTTTTTCTCTCTTTGACCACCAAGCCAGCCGTCGCCAATTCTTCGGCAAAGTCCTCGGGAGCATCGCATGGGATGAAGGCTTGCAAGCCACAATGGGTCGCACCGGGCAAACTCGAGATCACCGAGGCGAGTTGCGCACTTCGCTCGATCCGGTTTTCTCTC
Source organism: Myxococcales bacterium (assembly GCA_002696345.1). Lineage (GTDB taxonomy): Bacteria > Myxococcota > UBA4151 > UBA4151 > UBA4151 > UBA4151. Next base: position 58,771 of record NZRT01000069.1, on the reverse strand, counting down.
AAGCGGAACCCGGCTCTCAGGTGATGATTACAGCGGATCATGCTGAGTTCATCCCCATCCCAAGTGCTGATCAGTTGGAGCGGCTTCTCGACCCATGCTTCGTCAGCACAAAACACGATACCGAGTTGCCCACCGGTATACCACCAGACCTGACTGGGTTGGAGCGGTGTTTCATCCACTAGAAAACAGTGATCAACGGACCCTCGATAGCCACCGGTGCTGGTTTCGACGACGCAGACCTTCAGACCGGCCTGGCGTCTCGTTTCCAGCTCAGCGAGGTACTCATCGTTGAGGCGAAGTCCCGTTTCTTCGCCAAACAACTCACAAACCAGTCCAAGGACTCTGCCCTCATGGGTGGTTAATGCTTCGTCCAAAGCCGCTAACGCCGCTGCCGTGCCCACGGCCGCCGGATGCGGTAGGCTGGGCCATTGATAATATGTCTCTCGCCCCCAGCTTAGGCTCCGTGCGGCCGCCGTGGTGTGACCGACGTAGGTTCCCTGCAGGCTCAGCATGACCTGGCCTTCTTGGTGATTGTACTTTAGCGCACGCAGTCCTTTATCGACCATCTCATCACGCCCGCTGGTGTAAAGTGCGTGGTCACAGCCTTTCGGACGTACCGCTTGGAGGGTTTCGGCGAAGCGGATGGTATCCGGCGTGGTGAAGTTGCATAGACTCAGTTTGTTGGCGATCGCTCCACCCAAACTGCCTCTCTCGGCAGCCGACACGAGTGATGTTGGTCGTGGGCCGAGGGGGCGTTGAAGCCCATGAGCGAGGTCGATGCCATCGAACTCGTCGCCATCGGGGATCGAAATGGCACCGGGACGAATTGGGATTCGATAATAATCGCTTTGTCCTTCGGGCTCACCATATTGGCCATCAAGCCTCTGAACGAGGTGGGCGCCAAGACTCCGATTAAGAGGACCCATCTCTCGGGTTCCACCCACACGATTGCGACCAACGATCCAATCAAAACCAGCTTCATAGGCGGCGTTGAGTTGAGCCACTTTTAAAGCCCGGCCGAGTCCCTTGCCCCGGAAGGTGCTGTCGGTGAGCATCTCCAGGGAATAGAAGCTTGTACCATCGCCCCATGTGGGGTCGCTGTTGCAGCCCTCAACGCTGGGAAAGCCTTCCAAAGCGGCGCCCATCGAGAAAGCGGCCAGTTCACCGTTCGATGTCATGATCGCGTGGCCGATAAATCCAGGCAGTTCGGCAAATCCGGCGAGACCCGCAGGTGTTTCCCGGCGTGCAGGCTCATAGGCGTCCGCTTCGAGAATCATCATGGAGTCCAAAAGTTCTTGCACGCGAGGGGGGCTCAATTCCTCCAATCGGAACCCTTCCGGCAGTCCACTTGAAGGTAGTTTCCATGTCCCTTGAGCCTGCCAGGGACTTGGTGGAAGTTCAGCGACAGCGGCTGCAAATGACTCTGGACTGTCGAAATGACCGACGTCATCAAGCATCTGCTGTAGGCTGGATTCGAGCGCTGTCATCAGTCGATTCCAGTCCACTTCATCCATGGCTGCATTGAGCCGGAACCGGAGTGTGTTTTGTCCCGCAATGTAGGTCAGATAACCTCTCCAGAAACGCTCGCTGAGCATTCTGTTGATCACAGCCCCCGAGGGCAGATCGATGGCCCAGGCAAGTCCTCGCCCTCGAACATTGGTGACCAAACCTTCGGGCAGCGCTGCAGCTAATCCCTCCAGGCCCCGAGCCGCGAATTCGGCGATCTGCTCGGTAGGTGTTGCTTCGTAAATCTCCAGATAGGCCAGTCCTCGGCGAGCGCTGGCTGCCTGGACTTCCGTGGGCTCTGGATCCGGCCAACGGGACAAAATGACCCCAAGTTGCGCCTTCTTGGCGAGCGATACGAGATCTGGAGCGTCAGGGGTTCCGTTTTCGTCTTCGAGGTTCATCGCCTGGAACCAGAACAGGTCACCGGAGAGCCCCATACCTGTTTGCACTTCATCGATGATCATCGGAACGTTGTGGCGGCGACAGATCGCCAGGAGTGCGCTTAGAAAACGAGAACTGAGGTGGTTGTCCCCGCCCTCTCCCTGCATGGCTTCGATGAGCACGGCAAAGATTGCTTCGGAACTCAACTGAGCCTCGGCTTCGAGGAGAATCTGAACTTCTTCGAGGAAAAGAGATTGTTCGTCCGGAGTCATTTGGGCGCTTGCTTCAACCCAGTGTTCCGATGCTGTGACCTTACCCGTGCGCCAAGCGCTGATCCAGCCCGCAGGCATGCTGGCCTGGGCAAAGGGCTCCATTTTTCGAGGGTAAGCTAACCAACAGGCTTCAAATCCAGTCAGTTCAAAGGGAGTTCGTTTTACCGGATTCCAGGTGCCGTGGAGGGGCAACAATGTGCGGCCGTGGAAGCTGCCTTTGAAGGCGAGTAGCTTCTGTCCACCTCGACCGCTCCGTTGAGCGATGTGCAGAGCCTTCTCATTCGCCTCGGCACCGGAATTGGCAAAAGCGACGTGATCAAAGTGCCCGTCGGTTCGGACTTTGAGTGCGTTGGCGAAGTCATCGAGTGCGTCGACGACTTCATCGGTCGGGTCGGGGTTCGCAATCGGGTCGCTGCCGAAGCGTCCGAGAGCCATGCTTTCGAGAACCGCCGGTGGATTAAGCCCCCACGAGTGAGTTGCTATTTGTGACGAAGCATCGAAAAATACCAAGGGTTCCGAGTCAATCGAGGCAATCATGGGGCCTCGGGAACGACCATGGTCGATCACAGCAGGTTTGCGTTCATTTTGCGGCGAAAATGCCATGTCGCCGTAATAGCGCTCCAGCCAGGCAGACGAGCGGGGCATGGTGGCAGGACTGTGAGGACGCTCAACCGGTCGTAAGCGAAACAATCCAGGCTGAGACTCCGCAAGTTCTTCGACGCGACGTAGCAATGACGCCAGGTCGCTGGGACTGCTAAGTGCTGAGCGAGGGATGCGTGCCAGTCCAGCTTGGTCGAGCAGTTGCCCTGTTTCCGCTGGCAGCCGATCCCACTGCAGCAGCAGGTCCTGCTGATGTGGCTCAACCAGTAGACCGTAGGCTTGACAGGCCTCGGCAAATTCTTGCTCAAGGATCAAAGAGTTCATGACTCCACTCCCTGGATGGCACCGATTCCTTGGATGCCCAATGGACCAATGTCCAGTCTCAAGCGCAAAAGCAAGCAGGGGCTGGCGCAGGTTGGTGCAGAACCTGTATATTGGCTGGGACGGAGCCACCCATGCTGAAACGTTCAATCCCATTTTTCCTTCTGCTGGGCTGCATGACCGAACAGGTGGTTGTCCGTGAAAAAGCGGCAATTTGCGGCAATGGGACGTGGTAAGCAGGTGAATCTGCGACGATGTAAACTCGGAGAACCGGAACCCTGCACTAACCCATGCACTCCAGGGCATTGCTGTTACGGTATGCTATCACGGCTAAGGTGGCGTTCTTTCCCGCCTTCGGCTCACCGTTCACTGGCGCTGCGAGCGGAATTGAGTCAAAGAGGACTTTAAGGACGCCGGATGCATCCCAAAAATTCCTTTAACCTAAGACTGTTGTTTCGCGTTGCGAGTGGTCTCTTCCTTCTGGTCGGTCCATGTGTCGCTTACAATGTTTACGAAGCCGGCGCTCTCAATGCTCAACTTGTCGCTGAAGGGGTCGAAGTGGTGGGCATTGTCCACCACCTCGAGGATGTCAGTGGAACCGGAGGTGTTCAGTACTCGAAGGGCCGAGATAAATGCGCATTTCGGGCTCGCTTTCGAGCGACTGACGGCGAGGAATTCGAGTGCAGAGAGGTATTTAACTATGCTTGCCCGCCCCTGGATGTGGTCAAAGAGAGTCCTTTGACCTACGTCCCGAGCGAACCAAAACGTTGCCGTATTTTGAGTAAAGTTGCGGTCGCTGCGGATGGGGATCGTAGCCATTCCTTAACGAGAATGCTCTGGATCATCGGGCTCGCCGTCTTGGCCTTGCTGGCCTCATTCCTTATCCCAAAAGCGAAGCAATCGGAGGAGGAGGCACAAGTCGAAGGTTGAACCCTTGAGATGCCTTCGCTATCGCCTAATTCCAGCACGGGTGGTGCTCGTGAAATGGCGGCATGGGGGAATCGATGGACCAACAGGGGCGACTGGGATTGATCGAAACAGGTGAAGACGGGTCGGCTCCACCGGCAGCAGACGCAAACGACTCACCCCCCGTACCGGTGGAAACGATCCCCCCTGAACTTGGCGAACGGGCCAATGATAGCCAGCCGCCGGTCGCCGTTGAAACCGCAAACCCCCCACCAAAGCGTCGAGCCAGCGCCCGAAGCATGGGGGGCAAGCACCGAGCGATTTCAATCAGTGAGTTTTTTACCAAGAATCGTCATCTGCTCGGTTTTGACAACCCGGCGAAGGCACTGCTCACCACGGTGCGAGAGGCCGTCGATAATGCCCTCGACGCTTGTGAAGAGGCAGGAATTCTTCCGAACATCACCGTCGAGATTGATCCTGTTACCGGCTACGACGATCGCTACACTGTCTTGGTGCGAGACAATGGACCGGGGATCATCAAGGCACAGATTGGCAAAGTCTTCGGCAAGCTACTCTACGGTAGCAAGTTTCACCGGTTGAAGCAGTCTCGCGGCCAACAGGGAATCGGTATTTCAGCGGCCGGAATGTACGGGCAGATTACAACGGGGCGACCGGTGACAGTCATCAGTCGGACGGGGAAGAGGCGCCCGACTCACCGGATGGTTCTGCAAATCGACACCCGGCGTAATGAACCGAAATACTTAAGCGAAGAGCAGTTAGAGGAATGGGACTGGGAGCACGGAACCGAAATTATCCTGACGATTGCCGCCACCTTTAAAGGGGGGCGTCATAGTGTGGATGAGTACATGCGGCAGACCGCAATGAGTAATCCTCATGCCCACATCGTGTACCGCAACCCCCGGGGCGTGGACCACGTGTATGAGCGGCAGGTCCATGAATTGCCTAAAGAGCCAGAAGAGATTCAGCCGCATCCACACGGTATCGAGCTGGGCATGTTGATGCGAATGCTTCGAGAGACGAAACGTCGCAACCTGACCGACTTCCTGAAAGAAGAGTTCTGTCGGGTCAGTCAGCGCAACGCAGAAGAGATCATCACGGGGACAGCGAAACGGGTTCCGGATCGTCAGCGAAATCAAATGTTGCGCCGTAACCCCAAGGCTATGGAGCGCCACGAAGTGGAGGCTTTGTTTAAGGTGCTCGGCGAAACCAAGCTCCACAGCCCGCCGACAAACTGTTTGAGCCCCATCGGTCATGAGGATATCCGCACGGGCCTATTCGCCCTCTTCGACCCCGGTGAGCATGATCCGAGTGAGTTCTTTGTCACGGGTGAGACCCGAAAGCCTGCAGTGTACCGAGGCAACCCTTTCCAAGTGGAGGTCGGCTTGGTTTACGGTAAAGGGTTGGAAGGAGACAACGCCGCAGAGGTCTACCGCTTCGCAAACCGAGTGCCTTTGCAGTACCAGGCCGGTGCCTGCGCCATTACCAAGGCAGTGCAATCCCTCAACTGGCGGCAATACAACCTCACTCAGCCCCGTGGCGGGTTTCCGGTTGCTCCCATGGTTGTCAGCGTGCACATCTCCAGTGCCTGGGTGCCCTACACGTCGGAGTCGAAAGAGGCGATCGCCCATTATCCAGAGATCCTCAGTGAACTTCGTTTAGCATTGCAGGTCTGCGCCCGTCGGCTGCAGCGACATATCCGTCGGCAGCGCAAGCAGCGCGACGCAGAGAAACGAAAACAATACCTTGAAAAGTACCTCGACCCGATCAGCGAGGCGCTCCAAGAGATTCTCGGATTCAATGATCAAGAAAAGGCGCGCGTCTCGGTTCAACTGACCGAACTGATCGACCCCCAGGAGGAGGAGGCGGAACCGGAAGATGAAGCCGAGGTTGACGAGATGGTCGGTCGCCCCATTCGACACGTGGAGGTTGTTCCCGAGGACCAAGCAACGACTGACGATGGTAGTCGAGAGACAACCAGCGATTCGATCGTGTCACCTGAAGGGGCCGAAGAAGTCGCTCAAGCAACCCTAGGACTTGAACTTCCGGAAGGAGCAGAGGACTGATGGCTCGAAAGAAAACAATCGATCCGGAAAAAGCCGACGAGATTACGATCGAGACCTTGGCAAAGCTCGCCAAAGGAATCCATCAGTCCATCACACGGGGACGCTACCCGGAACTCATCAGCCCGGTTCGCTCGCTGCAGAACGTGAAAGAGTTTCGTAAGCGGGTGGGTTATCTTGAGATCGGTGAAAAGATCAAAACCCGTACACTGTCGGTGAACACGGTGAAGACTTTCGCACAGACGCTCAAGATGATGAGTTTGTCGAAAGATCTCGTCGAAACGAACGATTTCGCCACCAAGAGAGATGCATATTATCAGTCCAAAAACTGGGGACCTGCTGCCTTCAAAGATCAGCCAGAGTCCGATACGGTGATGGATGACATTGAAGCGATGGTGAGTCGCTATGGTCTTGGTCGCGAACACCTTCGTTATATCCCGGACGAGCACGGCGGCAGCGTCGCAGGCGCGCTGAAGGTGCACGACAAGGATCTGGAGACCGGTGAGCCTGAGGTGATCGATTGCACTCGTTTCGGCAGTGGAGCTTACTCGATCCCGAGTTGGGTGGAGCATTTGGACTTTGAGACCGACGCAGACTTCGTCCTTTGCATCGAAACCGCCGGTATGTTTCAGCGACTGCAAAGTCACAAGTTCTGGCGTAAATATAACTGCATTTTGGTCAGCCTCGGTGGGGTGCCAAGTCGGGCTTGCCGACGTTTTGTGCGTCGGCTGAGCGAACAGGCAAAAATACCGGTTTACGCCTTTGTCGACTGCGATCCTTATGGGGTTGCTAATATTTATCGGTCGCTAAAGGTCGGAAGCGGTAATGCCGCCCACGTGAACCACCTCTTTTGCGTCCCTCAGGCACGCTTTTTAGGGGTCACTCCGAAGGATATCGTTGACTACAAACTGCCAACTCACCCGTTGAAGGATCGGGACATCAAGCGAGCCAACGATGCTCTGTCGAATGATCCCTTCTTCCAAGCACATCCCAAGTGGCAGAATGAAATTCAGCGTTTGCTGGATATGGGGGTTCGTGCCGAGCAACAAGCGCTTGCCCGTTGGGGTTTGAACTATGTGATCGACGAGTACCTGCCGGCGAAGCTGAAAAAGACGGGAAGCTTTCTTCCCTAGCGTGCCGGACACCGACTGAACGTCGAAAAATAACGGTAAAACAAGGGTCGGGGCTACGGCTCTTGGATGTCCCCCCTTTGCGGCCAACAAGGGATCGGGTAGACTGCGACGGATCATCCCTACGGGATGGATGGGTGGGCGCTTATGAAGAACCGATTACTGCTGGCATTATTTGCAACGTCTCTGATGGCTTGTCCGGACAATTCAGAGCCTGAATCGAAACCCCTGACGACCGGTGGCGGTGGGACCATACCAGGGCCAGTGGCGCCCGTTGAGACGGGTGAGAAACCATGTCTTGAGGCGCTTCAGCGAGACCCCGCATCCAGACTTTGCGTTGTGTCGCCGGGAGAGAGTGTAGCCGCCAGCGATGGCTATTTCCGTCTAGATCATCCCTGGTTGGCGCAGGCGCGTCACAGCGGTGAATCGGTTCGTTTCATCCTCGCAGACGCTCTTCCCGGTGGCGATGGACGCCAGGAGGCGCCTTTTGGCGATTGGGATGGGGCGCTCTCCGGTCTACAAGCGGGTGATCATGTCACCTTCGTCCTCGGTCGAGGGACTTTGGTAGGCTCTGCCGTCTTTACCGGGTTGGGCCGTGTGACGCTGTTGGGGAATTCGGCTTCCGTGACGACGATGACCGCAGTCGATGAACCTGTTTTGGTGGCGAACGAGACCGATTGGCTAAGGGCTTGGGGGCTGCGCTTGGAGCGGAGCGGTGCCGAGATGGGGCCAGCCGTCAACGTTGAAAAAGTCGACCGAGTCCACATGTCACAGGTTCGAGTTGCCTCAAGCTCCGGTGACGGAATTCAGGCGACGGCTGTGGGTACCGATGGGTTCATCCTGGGCTACAGCACCTTCGAAGCGGTCGCCGGTGCGGCGCTTCACAGCGTGGAGGGCTTGGGATGGTGGACCGTCGACGGCACAACCTTCCAAGGCCCGGTGGGTACCGATGGTATTAGCGTTGTTGATTTCGGCGGCAGTCAGTTTCGAGTCTTTGGTTCTGAATTCGCCGGCGGTATTGGTGCTGACGGGATTTCTGTCGTCGACTTCGGCGGCAGTCAGTTTCGGGTCGGCGAGAACCAATTTGCGGGACCCATTGGGGGCGATGGTATTTCTGTTGTCGACTTTGGCGGCAGCCAGTTCCGGAGTCATGACAACGTCTTTCAAGGACCTCTGGGGGGCGATGGCATTTCTGTTGTCGACTTTGGTGGTAGCCAATTCCGGAGCCAAGATAACATCTTCCAAGAGATGGCAGGCAGCGGTGTCTTTAGCTCAGGGGGGCAGGGGACCTACTTGATGCACAACGATCGCATGGAGGGGCCGATCGGGCGTGATGGTATCACGATCCAGGGGTTCCAAGGGCAGTCGGTGACTTTGCAACAGATCCACGTGGGTGAGGTGAGCCGTGTGGGGATTTCTGGTGTTGAATCTCTAGGCTCCTGGACGGTCGATGGGGCAACATTCCAAGGCCCCATCGGATTCGACGGAATCAGCCTGCAAAGCGTTGGACAGGAAGATGCCCGAGTGAAGATCACAGGCATTGATGGAGAAAGCATCGGCCGCTTTGGTATGCGCCTGCTCGATGGTCTAGGCTGGTGGACCGTGGATGGTACAACGTTCCGAGGAACGGGTGGACCCGGGGTGGTTGCTAAGGGCTTCACTGCAGGAAACCAACTGGACTTCGGCCATGTCGACGTGACCGGGGCTCAAAGCATGGGAATGGTCTTTGATTCCAATGGAGCCTCTGTTGAAGTGACGGACGCTGAAATTGCCCAAACTGTTGGCGTCGAACAGGGCGGTCCCGACGATCCGGGCCCTGCACTCGGCTACGGTGTTCTCGTGATGGATTCGGCGCATTTAAAGATAACGAGAAGCCAGTTGATTCAAAACGCTGGCAGTGGGCTGTTGATCGATTTGAGGGGCTGGGATGCCCGGCGCGACCGCCCTGATCTCAGTGGAGAAGCGGTCATACGTCTCGATGATGTGGTGGTCGAAAATCCACCAAATGCTCGGGAAGATCAGCCAAAGGCTCAGGCTCAGCATGTGCCCGAGGGCGTTGAAGTGATCGGTATGGGTGAGGGCCGAGGGGATGGAGAGGAGCTCGATGCCCAAGAACTCCCGACCCCGACCGGACCTGATCAGGCGGGCTGTGGCGATGGGATTGTGGATGCCGAACTTGAGCAATGCGACGACGGTAACCAAGTGGATGAGGATGCCTGCACCAACGAATGTAAAGGGAACGTTTGCGGTGATGGTTTGCTGCATCGTGGTGTTGAGGAATGCGACGATGGCAACAACATCAACGCTGGCGATGGTTGTTCAAACCGTTGTTTCGCAGCCGATGAAATCCCCTTCGATGGGGGCGTTTTCAATATGGGGAATGTGGGCGTCGATGAGCGTCCTTACAACGTTCGAGTCGCACCCTTTCGACTCTCTCGAACCGAGGTGACTTGCGGTGAGTACAATGACTATTTGTCGCAAGCAGGACCTTCTTTCGACTTGGTAAAAGACGGACTGATTGAAGAAGGGAATGCAGGTCCACATCTCTGGAATGTTTTCTCAGGGGGCAGTTGGGATGCACCTCAGAATTGTGTGGAGCCGACCGGTTGGCCTCACGGGATCCACAATGCCCAGGATGAGGCTGAGCAACACTATCAACGGGGTATTGGAACCCCGATCGTTTCGGATCCGCTCGACTTCCGTGCCGCCGACCAACTGCCTTTGGATACGGGAGCTCGGGGAGAAACAAACCCCTATCCCCATTATTACTTCGTCCGTCGCTACAGCACCGGTGGTCACGTCCTGTCCGGTGCCTATCTTGATATTTATCATCCCAATGCTGCCGTTGCAGTCTTTGTCGCAGGTCGACTGATTTACAGTTCAGGCATGGTGGATGGGAACGAGTGCTCTAGTGATCTAACGGAGATACCCGCCGAGGGAGCGACTCGAGTGCTGCTAAAACCAGCAGACCTGGCACGGATCAATACCTACTACCGATATACGCAGCATGTCGCTGTGATGCTTCGCCCACTTCGAGCTGACGTCGAGAGTGTCGGCTTCGCCATGCGCTTTCGAGCTTGGAAAAGAGACGTGGCAGCAGATGTACCGAGACCTTGGAAGCGGGGCGTGGATCATGTTCAAAGTGACGCAGGTCAAGCAATCTGTGGTGAGTCGGATTTCCCCGTCGCTGTTGATTGGGATCGAGCTCGGGAATATTGCCGTTGGCACGGCGGTGATTTACCCACGGCAGCCCAATGGGAGTTTGCTGCGCGAAGTGGTGGACAGGATATCGTTCACCCATGGGGCAACCGGCCCCGCGCACGAAACATCCCGAGGCATGAAGATTTGGTCGTCTGTGACTATGCAAACGTTGCTGCGGACAACGGTCGAAGCACTTGTCCTAACCCGGGTGTTCGTCATTCGGTCTGTTCCTTTCCACTCGGAAATTCGGATCAGGGCGTCTGCGACCTGATCGGGAATTTAGCTGAGTGGACGCTCGACGGCCGCGGAAATGTTCCAGCGGGGGGAGAAGGAGACGACCGACCACAACACACGCCTCAGTTTTGGGATGAGTTTGCAGACTTTCAACTTCGCGGAGGCTCGATGATGTTCGATGATGGAGCGCATGCTTTGCAAGCAGCCTACCGTCATCGAGACGGCTGGATCATCGAAGATCAAGAAGCATTTTATGATTATGGCTTCCGCTGCGCCTGGCCCAACGAGTAACTGGGGAGGAATTGCATGGGAGTCATGAGCCGCAAGCAACAACTTTCACTCGTGGTGCCCGTTGCCCTGCTTGTTGGAGTGACAACGTCGTGCGGTGCTGAGTCTTCAATGGTTGACGTCGCATCTGATGATGCTTCAGCAGCATTCGGTTCTGAGATCGGACACAATGAGCCTGCACTCCCGGAGGACCCCTTTGCCAGCGACTGCGTCGAACCAACCGTGCACGACCCGGTCGCCGGATATTGCGTCGCAAGCCAGGGTGAGGATTTAAACCCGCAGGATGGATCCTTTCGAACTCGTCATCCTTGGTTGCAAGAAGCCCAAGCCGACGGGGAGACCATCCGCTATGTGATCCCGGGTTTTGCCCCGGGCGGTCACGGTGGGCCGGAGCATCCCTTGGGCAGTTGGTCTGGAGCCACCGATAACTTACCGCCAGGATCTAATGTGACCTACGTCGTCGGTCGTGGTCGTGTCGACGGTCGTCTCGAACTCGACGGCATGGGCCGGGTCACGATTATTGGTAACGCAGCTGCCGTGACACGACTACGGTCAGACAACGAGGCGGCGATCGTCGCCGATGAGTTGACGGGTTTGCGTGTCTGGGGTCTCGCCATCGAGCGGCTTGGCGATGTGCCGGGTCCTGCCGTGGAGATAAGGGATACCGGCGCTGTCTCCATGGGTCAGTTACGGCTGCTTAAGAGTTCGGGGGGGGGCATTCTGAGTCAGCGTAGTGGAGAAGCCGGGTTTATGCTGACGAACAGCAGTTTCCTCGACATCGCTGGCGATGGACTACGATCGACTGACGCTTTAGGTTGGTGGACTGTCGATGGGGCGGAGTTTCGAGGACCGATAGGTTCCGACGGTATCTCGGTTGTGGATTTTGGCGGCAGCCAGTTTCGTGTTGGGAACTCAGCCTTTCACAATGTGGGCAGCGATGGAATTTCCGTTGTCGACTTTGGTGGAAGTCAGTTTCGTGTCGCTGACAGCGATTTCGATAATATCGGTAGTGATGGCATTGCTGTTGTCGATTTCGGCGGCAGCCAATTTTTGGTGGATAACGGTGGCTTTTCCTCGGTTGGCGCCGATGGAATTTCCGTCGTCGATTTTGGTGGCAGCCAGTTTCGGGTGATGGCCAGTTCATTCGAAGGTCCCATTGGAGGAGATGGTATTTCGATCGTCGATTTTGGCGGCAGCCAATTCCGCAGTCACCAAAACCATTTCGCAAGTATTGATGGGAGTGGAATTTCGAGTCGTGGTGGCGGTGGTGATTTCGCCATCGAAGAGAGTCAGATGGAAGGCCCCATCGGTCGAGACGGTGTGACGATTCAGGGATTTTCAGGCGAGCGTGCGCACATTGGAACCATCGAACTGGGTTCCGTGGGCAGAATAGGAATCTCTGTCCGTGATGCCCTGGGTTGGTGGACCGTGGATGGAGCAACCTTCCGGGGGCCTGTCGGCTTTGATGGCCTGCAGTTCATTGGTGTGGGGGAAGAGGGGAAAAGAGTGAAACTCACCAATCTTGAAGGCGATGGAATTTCGAGAGTGGGTATGCGGCTTCTGGACGGATTGGGCTGGTGGACACTTGACGGCGTCGACTTTCGCGGCACCTCTCAAATGGCGGTGCAAGCCTCTGGATTTGAAGCGAGTGCAGCCCTGGACCTCCATCGAATTCACGTGACCGAGGCCACCGGCATTGGCGTGATGCTGGACAGTACTGCAGCGACCGTTGAAATGACCGACAGTGAGATCAATGAGACCGCAGGTCATGCCCACGGCGGTGATCACCAAGCTGGACCCACTTTGGGCTATGGCTTGCTCGCAAAAGATGTGGGTAAGCTTCGACTCGCAAACAGTTCATTCCGAGGCAATGAGGGCACTGCGATTGTAATCGACCTCAGTGGTTGGGGGGCGCGACGGGAACGCCAAGATCTGCAGGGGACCGTTCGAGTCGAGCTGGAGAATGTCGTTGTTGAAGGGGAAGACGGAGATCCTGCGGTCGGCCCGCAAACGAGAACTCAGAATCTTACTCCAGATACTGAAATTTGGGTTGATGGCGACCGGCAGCAAGGCCTGCAGGAGGATGGAGCCGAGGATGCTCCGCTACCAGAACAAGAGCTGCGCACTCCAGGTTGTGGTGACGGTGTCGTCGATGATTTGGTCGAGCAGTGCGATGATGGCAATGAGAGCGACTATGATGCATGCACGACGGAATGCAGGCTGAATATCTGTGGCGATGGGCTGCATCATGAGGGGGTTGAAGAGTGTGATGACGGTAATGATGTTCAGCACGGTGACGGTTGCAATAACGACTGCGAGGAAGAAGACCGGGTTGTCATCCCCGGTGGTCAGTTTGTTTTTGGGAACACTTCGAATGCCACCAATGGGGTTCGAACTTCCATCGATACATTTTCCATGAATCGTCACGAGGTTACGTGTGAGCAGTTCAGTGAATATTGGTCGAATTCTGGCTCCACGCAGTTGGTTTTGTCGGATGGAGCCGATGGTGCAGGAGATCATGCTTGGTACATGGATCCCCACGAGGGGGTTGTTCCGAGGGATTGGCCCTTCGTTGCTTTTGATGCCAACGATCCGCCGGAGTATGCTGCGGCGACATTATCTACGCCGGCGACTGAAGCGTTCTTTCCCCAGGCGAACGTTGTAGAAGGCCAGGGTGAGCGTTGGCAGACTTATTATTTATTCCGTCGCTTTCGACACGATCATCAAATCACCGGCGGATTTATCGATATTCATCATCCAGGCGCAGCAATTCGAGTCTATTTGGCCGGTCGATTAATTCACCAGGCGGGCTGGCCCCAGGACGGTGTCGATTCACCCCTTGTTCCGGAAGCGACCAGCGGAACGAGTCGAATCCTGCTCAAGGACGAAGCCATCGCCCATCACAATCAGCATTCGGCGGAATGGAAGTACATAGCGATTGCTCTGCGTCCTTTTCCAGCTGGGACGGGTTATGATTCACTCGCCTTCGCGCTGACCTATAAAGTTTGGAACCAAATCTTCCAAACGGCCAGGAAACCTTGGTTTAACAACCGGGGTGAGCACATTCGAACAGGTCATGGACAATTACTCTGCGGCGAGCCCCATTGGCCTGTCGCCATGGACTGGCACAAAGCCAGAGCCTACTGCCGCTGGCACGGGGGCGACCTTCCGACGGAGGCTCAATGGGAATATGCTGCCCGAAACCTTGGACAGAACGTGCGCTATCCGTGGGGTAACCTGCCTCGAATCACAGCCAGCTATAGCGGCGGTCAGGTCGCCTGCGACTATGCGCACTCGAGCGCTGATACGGCACCTGGGAATTGTCCAGATTCCGGAATTAAACTGCCGGTTTGTTCACGGCCGTTGGGGAACACCCAGCAGGGGCTGTGTGATATGATCGGGAACATGTGGGAGTGGACATTGGATGGCTTTACCGAAGGAAACCGAGATGACTTGGACAACAATGGTGATGGTCGAATCGACGAGCGAGGCGAACTTCTCGTACCGAGTGCTTCAGGACCGTCGTTAACAGGTCGACCTCTCTTCTGGTCCAGTCGTAGCAACTACGTGGTCCGGGGCGGATCGTCCGCCAATACGATCGGCGCCTACACAACTGGGCGCATGGGACGCACAGCAACTTGGTTTCTAGGTCAGGACAGCATCGACTTTGGCTTTCGTTGCGCATGGCCTGTTGAATAACCTTGGAATGCTGACGCTGCTGATGCCAATCCAGCCCATGGAACCCCTGCCGCAACCGTAAAGACCAATTCCTGCTTGGCGACGACTGGGACCGAGTTCATCCGGGGTATTCCCAGATGCTGTTGGGATTTGCGCGTCCTCTTTGATCTTACGAACCGGAGGCGGGCCGAGGGGAATCAGGATCTGTGGCGGATGCGTCTGAGGGATCTTTCGTAGGATGAGACAATACTCGATGACGTTTCTGCACTCGCAGCAATTCTCGGCGCCGCATCCATTGCCCGATACCGAGCGCTGCCAGCCAAGCGCTCGCAAAAGATAAACCACCAATTTCACGCCCGAGTTCGATCCCTGGGGATTGCGCCTGCATCGATTGAGTTATCTTGGCGAAGTCAAGGAGGCCAAGATGGTTTTGGGCAAGGTGACTTGCCCAGCCTGCACCGATCGCCGCGAGCCCGAGACAGAAGAAGGCGCCCATGCGTCCGTTGTGGGTAAAGCCCGCAAAGGCAGCACATGCGTAGAAAGCAATCCAGGGCAGTGGGTCAGGGTCATTGTATTGAAGAGCTGCTGATAGACCCATCAGTGCGCTGATCAGTAAGTTTAGTTTAGCCCACACGATGCTTACCTCTTCAATCACAAGGCTGAGAGGCCACATGGATCTCGTGGTGACAAGTCTCGAGCACTGACATAGTTGCCCCCATGGCCCGTGTTCTTCATTTGAGTACAGTTCATCCGGCAAGCGATCCCCGGATTCTCGAGAAACAGGCAGCCGCAATGGCTGCGTCTGGTCATGACGTCACAGTGCTTGCCCGGTTCGCAGCGGGCGCAGTGGCCAGGGGGCGTGAACTCGGATTAAAAGTTGAGACCCTTTCTCAGCGAAGCAGTCGACGCAGCCGTTTGGTGGATCAACTGGGTTTGAAAGCCCGCATCGCCCAACACGATCCTGACCTTATCTTCGTTCACGATCCTGAGCTCTTACCTTTTGCCAACTGGTTGAAGCACCGGGGTTATGCTGTGGTTTACGATGCCCATGAAGACTTGCCGCTGCAGTTGTTATCCAAGCCCTGGCTACCGTCCTGGTCTCGTATGCCCGCTGCGATGGCGACTCTGTTGGTACAGAAGCCTTTGATGGCGGGTCTCGACGGTCTCAAGGCGGCCACTCAACCTGTTGCTTCAAGCTTGGGCTGCCCCGCGACCGTGGTGAGAAACTTTCCCGATCTGAGCCGTTTTCCAGCGCCGGTGCCCGATGGTGAACGAAAGGCGAGTCTTGCTTATGTGGGAGCCATCTCCGAGATTCGTGGCTTGCGGGAGATGATGAACCTACTGCAGGAGCTTCCGAACTATCGTTTGGTTCTCGTGGGCCGATGGGAGTCTGAGAGCCTACGTCAATGGGCAGAAGCGCACCCCGCCTGGAACCGAGTAGAGTCGACCGGACCTTTAGCACACCAAGATGCAATTCAGGCGATCGCAGATGCACGGCTCGGCTTATGCTTACTGCACTCCCGACCCAATTACCTCGAAGCGTTACCCACAAAGCTCTTCGAGTACATGGCTTTAGGGATTCCGGTTCTGGCGAGTAATTTTCCCCTTTGGCGAGAAATTGTTGCGGATGCCCAATGTGGGCAGGTGGCGGATCCAATAAAGCGCTCAGATGTCTTCGAAGCAGCCCAAGACGTTTTGAGCAGCCAGGGGCTCGGAGCGAACGGTCATCGAGCTGTCCATCGGCACTATTCGTGGCAATCCGAATCCAAGCGTTTGATGGGGTTCATGGATAGGATTTTGCAGCACCGATCAGCCGCCGACCGTTAGCGGCTCAATGACTGTTGGAGTTCATCCTTTAAGCTGCCGTTTTCGCTGAACCGTTGTTCCATTCTCTCCGTCGCCGAAAGGCTGACCTTGTCGATCAACTGGCGTGCCCGTGCTGACTCGCTGGCGACCCGACGCGCTCGACTTGCGTAGCGCTGCTCGGTGGCGGCTTCTCGTTGCGCCCGTAGTTCCGCAATTCTGATATAGGGGGCCGCTGAGGGGCCATAGCTAATCCCGGGAAATGCCATGATAACTCCACTCATAAAGGTGCCATAGATTGGCAGTAACATCCAAAGGCTGGCAAACACCTGACATGAAGACACGTTTTTTGCTGATTTTTGTGTTGGTCGCCTGCGACGGTGAGCCAGTGAGTCCTCCGGACACGGGCATCGTATTTGACGGGGGATCGATTCCTGATGGTGGCTCTGCTCCGATTCCGGGTGCTGACGGTGGTGCCGCGCCCTTGTTCGACGCCGGGCAAGCACCCGCTGACTGTCAACCTGTGACCCTTTTTCTGGATACCCGCTCTTGGGATCAGCAGCCTCAGGAGGTCATGGCTGCGGGCGCCTTCAACGGGTGGAACGGTAGCCAAACTCCAATGACGTTGGGCGATGAGGGGGTGTTTGTTACCACCTGGAACGGTCCGCCGGGTCGCTACGCTTATAAGTTTATTGTCGATGGTCGCTGGATTCGAGATCCGCACAACCCTCGAATCATCGATGATGAAGAGGGCAACGCCAACAGCCTTCTTGTCCACGATTGTCGTCCCCGCCTTGAGTCTCTCTACATGCTCGGCAAAACACCCAGCGCCGTGGGGTGGAGGTTGGACTTCTTTGCTCCTGGTTTAGAGGCTCTGGAGTGGAGCCTTAATCGCAGCGATCTGCCCGAGGCAGCAGTGGTTCGAGACGGCCGAACCCAGCAGTTAAATCTAAATCTGCTCGATGGGCAGATTCATGAGTTGAGAGCGAAATGGGGACAACAGCAACGTTTGATTCATTTGAGCGAGGGACTGAGCGAGGATTGGCGAGACGGACTGCTCTACTACGCGGTGACCGATCGCTTTCGAAATGGTGAGCCAAGCAATGATCAACCCTTCGCGGATGTGCCTGAGATCACCAACTATCAAGGAGGTGACTTCGCCGGCCTGACTCAGGCTTTGGAAGAAGGCTATTTTACCGACCTCGGCGTGGGAGCGATCTGGATCACGTGGCCTCTGGACAATCCGGAGGAGGCGGAGACCAGCGCTATCGTGGATGTCGATCCTTTCCAGCGGCAGTGCAACGTGAACCCCTACGATCGTGGCTTGCCTCGCCAAGATCGACGATTTTCAGGTTTTCATGGCTATTGGCCGAAAGATTTCTCGACGCTCGAGGAGCACTTTGGCACCGCTGAGGAACTTCAGCAGTTCATTGCGGCAGCTCACGCACGAGGCATTCGTGTCATGTTCGATCTGACCGCCAACCACGTGCACATCAGCGGCTCCATCTATCGAGATCATCAAGCTGATGGTTGGTTCAATGAGCCCGCTCGGGTTTGTGGCTGGGAGGCTGACTGGGAGACGGAGGGAGAAACTTGCTGGTTTACGCCCCAACTTCCCGATCTCGCTCTTCAGCGCCCTGAGGTAAGAGAAGCCCTGCTTGAAGCCGTTTTTAAGTTGGTCGAAGAAACCGGTGCAGACGGTTTCCGTGTCGATGCCGTCAAACATCTACCCCGAAGCTTTTTGCGCGATTTAAGGCAGGGCGTCAGGGCTCGTTTTGAGGGCGGGGGGACAGGCTCCTTCCTGACCTTGGGTGAGACCTTCAGTGGAGATGCTGCCTCCGTCGCCTCGTACGTGGGCGAGGAGGGGATGCATGGTCAATTCGATTTCCCGCTCAACATGGCTTTGTTGGAGGCATTCGCCCTCGGACAAATTGGCTTGCGCCAATTGCATGAGCGAGTGGTTGGGATTCAAAACGTCTATGGTGGTGCGCCGATGAGTCCCTTCGCCGGCAATCACGACATCGCTCGCTTTGTCAGTCTGGCGGAGGGAGGATTGTGCGGCGCTTGGAACATGGGAGCGAACCAGGCTATCGCTTGGCAGGATCCGCCCTCGTCACCGTCGACTGATTTACCTTATCTGCGACTGCAGCAAGCTTTGACCTATGCCTATTTCATCCCCGGGGTTCCTTTACTCTACTATGGTGATGAATTTGGGATGCCCGGCGCTGGGGATCCAGACAATCGTCGGATGATGCGCTTTGGCGCTGAGTTGAACGATCGAGAAGCCCGTACGTTGGGGTTTGTGCAGCGTCTAGGTCAGGCCCGTCGCTCCATCTTAAGCGAGGGGCCAGGTTTCCAGGATGGTTGGCGCCGTGAATGGTGGTGGGATGGACAAACCCTCGTCTTTGCCCCGACATCAGATAGCTTTGTGGTGTTGAATCGGGGACCTTCCCGGCAAATTGACCTGACCGTTGACCCTGATCAACTCCTGCAACCAGGCGGTACTTGGTCCCGTGTAGCTTGCGGGGCGCTCGATTGTGCGGCGAGCACGGAGCAGTTGGTTCATCGACATGGTTCTGGGCAAGCGGTTGTTCTACCGCCGGAATCGGCGAGTGTTTGGCGGCATCGACCGTGATCAATCGAGGTGAAGGGTGGCGGTGGTTCGCGCTCACCTTCACCTTTCTTTTGCTCGGCTGCCCTGCTCCCGCACCGCTGCAAGCCCAGCGATTGGGGGACAGTGGGACGCCAGGTCCTCTGGATACGGGGCGGATCCGGTGGGATGCAGGTTCTAAACGAGATTCTGGACACAGCATCGATAGCGGGCCGCTGGTGTCAGCGCGCGACACCGGTCCACTCCATTTCGATTCGGGAATTTCGGTGACCGATGCCGCCGGTATGGAGGGCATGGACGCTTCGATCGGAGAAACTGGAGCGACGGGCTCCGCTGATGGAGGAATGCCGGATACAATGCCCCAGGACGCGCCCGACGCCGGTGCGATGTGGGCTTGTGCGCCGTTGCCCATGAGTTGTCCTGAAGTACAAACGCAACGTCACCGAATGATCAGCACGTCAGGTTGTCGCTTTGCCTTGGAACCACCGGATTGGCAGAGCGGAAACGAAAGTGTGGAGCGATTGGTGCGTCGTGTGGGGAATCGGCGTTCGATGGAGCAATTGCTTGCCGACCTAAATCGGGAAGGGCGCGGGTTGGGCGGGTGGTATCTGGGGCGCTCCATCGTCGGTGCTGAGGGCTTTCGGTGGAACACCGGTGACGATAATGTCCGCTATTGGATGCCTCAAGGGGTTTCAGGGAGCTCCGATGCTTGGGACCACGGCCGGGTGAATGGTCGTCGCATCGTTGTTGTGGCTTGGTACGATAATGATGAGGGACCCGGCTCGAATCGTGGGGTGCGGGTGAGTTTTGCAGACCATACTGACCCGGAAGATGTTCGATACCGTCACGCGCTGCTGGTCGAGCCACTGCCAACGGCCATCCCAAACTTCAGGGGCATCGATTCCCATGCGGGAGGCATCGTCTGGTATGGTAACTACTTGTACGTGGCACAAACCCGAACCGGGTTTCGGGTTTTTGATCTGACCAACATCATGCAGGTCGAGACCGACGAAGATGAAATGGGCTATGTTGACGGCCAATATTACGCTCGACGCTATAAATACATCATTCCTCAAATCGGCCTGTACCGACTCCACGAAGACAGTTGCCGAGTGAAGTTTAGTTTTGTCGCGCTGGATCGAAGTACCTCGCCGCACCGATTTTTGAGTGGGGAGTATCATTCGGATGATGACTCTGGACGTCTCGTTCATTGGCGGCTCACACCGAATACCCACCGCCTCGAACTGCGTGAGGGCCTCGCACGCGGCGAAGACGCGGCGGTGTCTGGTGAAACAAAGATGCAGGGGGCGGTGACCTACGAGGGGCGCTGGTACATCAGCAGTTCAACTCAGTTTCTTCGTTACGGTAAGCTCTACACCACTGCGCCAGGGGAAGGGGCATCGAGTGAGAGACCTTGGCCTTATGGTCCAGAAGATCTTTACGTTGAGCGGGATCGAGATCGTCTTTGGACAGCCACTGAGTTTCGGGGCTACCGAAAAGTGATGAATCTGCGCCGAAGGCCCTAGAGGGAACAGCTGCTTATTCGAAACGCGTCGGGCGAAATAGATCCAGAGCACATGTTGGGGCTTCACCTCGTGCGAGTTGTGCGATCGCTTCTCCGAGACCCGGTACCATCTTAAAGCCGTGCCCGCTGAGCCCTACGGCCACCACCAAGCCCGGCTCGATCTCACCGATCAAGGGATGGAGATCTGGGCTCAAGGTGTACATGCACACCGCATGGTGGTTTAGTTGTTCTGTCTCCACGTCGGGGAGATGCTTTTTGAGGAAAGCCTCTACGGGATCTCGGTCGTAGCTGTGGAGGTTGCGGTCGAGTTGGAGTGGATCGTTGACATCTAAGCCCGCACTGTGACGAGCGGCCTTCAAGCCCATGCGGTCTCGAGTGGGAAAGCCGTAAAAGACACCCCCTGGTAACTCGAAGAGCCAGACGGGAAAGCCACCGCTTTCAAGATATCTGGGTCCGGCTTCGTACCAAAGCAGGGGCTTGCGTTTCACCTGCAGGTGCTGGGCGAGGGCCTCGGGCAGAAGTTGGGGCGCCCAGGCCCCTGGGCAGAGCACCAATCGGGTGCATGTGAAGCGCTTCTCACCAAAAGCCACCTCAAAACCATCGGGATGGACATCCCAGTGTGTGACTGCCGCACCCCACCGTAGATCGGCACCGACGTTCGTCGCACGGTCAGACCAAGCCCGAACACAGTCTTCGACCAAGAGGTAACCACCGTCTGGTTCGTAAACGCCCACGAGATTCGCCTCGTCGAGTCCCTCGATGCCGGGAAAGCGGGCTTCGACCTCTTGGCCGGAGAGGGCTTCCACCGTCAGTTGGTGTTGGTCTGCGGCCCGCAAAACACCGGGAACGACCTCGCCGAACTCAGGTCCCAACTCCAACACACCGCTTTGGACAAAGAGGGACTGACCCACCTTCTCTTCGAGGGAGAACCAGCGCTCATAACTGCGGCGGAGCAAGGGGACATAATCGGGATGTTCAAAGTATGCTTTACGAATCACCCGGGTGGCACCGTGAGAGCTGCCGCGGTCGTGGCCCGGTTGAAAGCGGTCAAGCCCCAAAGTTCGTAGACCGGAGGCCGCCAGATCGTGAGCGACGACGGTCCCGAGTCCTCCGAGTCCGACGACGACAGCATCCCAGTGTTGGGCCATCCCAGGATCTCCTGGCGCCGCTTTGCCTGCGAGGGTGGGGGATTGGCAAGAGACCACTCCCTTGGCTAGCTTACCGCTTACGGAGGTAGCTCATGATTCGGCTCAGTTTAATCGCCAGCTTGTTGTGGCTTTGTTCTTGTTCCGAGCAAGTGGTGGTGAGGGATATCGAAAGCACCTGCGGTAATGGAGAGATCGAGGCTGGTGAAACCTGTGATGATGGTAACGACGATAACGCTGATGGTTGTACCAATGGTTGCGAATTTACCAGTTGTGGAGATGCGGTCACTCGGACGGATTTGAGTGCAGAAGAGGAGGGCTACGAAGCCTGTGATGACGGCAATGAGATCGAAACTGATGGTTGCCTCCCTGACTGTCGGCTCGCCGCGTGCGGTGACGGTATTCTCCGTGCGGATTTGAGCGAGGGGGAGCCTGGGTTTGAAGCCTGTGATGATGGCAATGGAACCGACGATGATGCTTGCCGAAATGACTGCAGTATTGCCCGTTGTGGTGACGGTATCATTCGTCGAGATGTGTTGGAAGGGGATCCGGAGTTTGAAGCCTGCGACGACGGTAATGGCGTTGACAGCGATAACTGCACCAACACCTGTCAGGAGGCACGGTGTGGCGATGGGATTTTAGGGCCTGGCGAGGGCTGCGATGATGGTAATGAGGATCCCACCGATGCATGCTCCAACACCTGTGAACCGACCACTTGTGGCGATGGCATCGTGCAAGAAGGAGAGATTTGTGATGACGGCAATCTTGAGGATAGTGATGGTTGTCTCGCCAATTGTGCGCCTGCACGGTGCGGCGACGGCGTGGTTCGCACAGAGATCGAAGCCTGCGATGATGGTAACGGGTTCAATCAGGATGCATGCACGAACGGCTGTCAATTAGCCCGCTGTGGTGATGGAATTCTACGTGTGGACTTGGCGCCTGAAGAGGATGGTTTCGAAGGCTGTGACGATGGGGGATTGGATCTCGGCGATGGTTGCGATGATCAATGCCAGTTGGAGCGCTGTGGAAATGGTCGTTTGGACCCAGGCGAAGCCTGTGACGATGGTAACGGTGAAGAGCGAGATGCCTGCAGAAACAACTGCGTCCGAGCTGCCTGCGGCGATGGTATTTTACGTAATGATTTGGCGGCGAACCAAGCGGGCTTCGAAGCCTGTGACGATGGCAATGAGATCAATACGGATGTTTGTCTCAACGGCTGTGTCATCGCCCGCTGTGGTGATGGAATCGTGTGGGCTGATGTGGAGGAGTGCGACGACGGTGATGACGATGATCTCGACGGCTGCGATAATCGATGCTTGCTCGCAGTGTGTGGCAATGGTCGCGTGGAACTTGAGGAAGCATGCGATGATGGCAACGCCATCGAGACCGACGCTTGCTTGAACAACTGTGTTGCCGCTAGTTGTGGCGATGGGTTGGTCCACGCAGGCATCGAAGCTTGTGACGATGGGAACCCGTTCGATGGGGATGAATGCCTGAACAACTGTCATTTGGCAGAATGCGGTGATGGGGTCGTTCTGGAGGGGATTGAGAACTGTGACGATGGCAATGATTTGCAGTTGGATGCTTGTCTCAACAACTGTCTTGATGCCCGTTGCGGTGACGGAGTTCTTTGGGTCGGCGAGGAGGCTTGCGACGATGGCGACGGTGACAACGGCGATGAGTGTCTGAACACCTGCGAGGATGCATTCTGTGGTGATGGTGTTGTCCACGAGGGCGTGGAGGCCTGTGACGATGGGAACGATGAGCAGGAAGATGCATGTGACAATGACTGTGCAGCGCCCCCAATGGGTAGTAACGCCTTCCATCCAGGCAACAGTTGTTTACAGATTCACGAGGAGCGACCGAATGCTCCAACCGGAACGTATTGGATCGACCCGGATGGGGCCGAAATCGTCGCTCCATTCCAAGTCAGTTGCGACATGACCAGCCATGGGGGTGGTTGGTTAAGACTGCGCCTTGCAGACAGCCAGCAAATGGTTGCCGCTGAGTGGGGCCGAACGAATCCTTGGTACAAGTGCGGCGGCGATGAAGCCGTCTATTACGATTGGATTGGTGAGAACCAGGTTCAGCCAGACAGTAGCCCGAACGGCTCCCACCAGTATGTTGCCACACTGGATTATTTCAATCTCGCAGAGGACCAGGTCTTCACAGGAGAACAAATCGCAGCGATTCGTGGGCAAATTACGGACTTAGCACCTTCGACTCGGATCGTGGCGACAACATCAGATGACGACAGTAATAACTGGCAAGAGGATCAACAGGGCGGTCACGAGGTTTACATCGAAACTGCGGAAGGAGATTGGTTCTTGCTGACACCGGGTACGAACGGTGAGTGCGGTGGAAGTTTTGGGTGGGGGCAGGGCGACTCAGCACGTTATCGCTGGCACACAGATGCTGCGAACTCAGTCCCATCGGGTACGACTGGAATCAATGCCGACGCAATGGGTGCGCTTCCAGCAAGTGCTTTGCTACCGACCAGAGCCCGTTTTGAAATTTGGACCGGTGGAGGCGCTTCTTTTGGCTACGAGCGTCAGAACGTTCTCGTGCGTTAAGGGGTTAACGCGGCGGTGGGCTCCACGCGAATTTGTGCCGCCATGGCGTGATGGTCAGAAAGGTGCAGATCATTGGCGCCCGAGCGTCGTAAGTCCACGAACCAATCGCTGACTTCGTAAGTGGCTTGACCGCTTAGAAAAATATGGTCGATTCGGCCATTCCAATTGTAGTTATTTTGGTCGGACTCGGGACCGATGGCTCGTGGCCCTTCGGGAACGAGATCGCTGGCGTTTCTCAATTTGGGCGACTCTGACCCCGTTAAGATTGAATAGGCTTCTGTGGATAAGTTTGAGTTAAAATCACCCGTGATAATCACGGGCAGTCGATCAGCTAAGGGCTTCATTTTGCTTAAGAATAGAGGGGCACTCAGCGTCTGACTTGGGCTGTTGTTGTCAAAATGGGTGGTCACAAAGATGAAGTGCTCGCCACTGTCGAGGTCTTCAAGTTCAGCCCAAGTCACCAAGCGAGCCAGTTGACCGTCAGGATCGAAGTCAGCGCTTAGGGGGACATCTGGGGTACTGCTCAACCAGAAGAAGCCACGGTCATGCTCAGCGAATCTAGATGCTCGGTAAAGAAGCGTTGCGTCAGGGTAATCCATAAGTTGGGCGTTTTCATAGTAGATCGCCCCGTAGGTGTCTCCCGTAAGGTCTCGCACTTCGTCGCTGTAGTTCGCACCCGGTGCGGTGTAGGTCAGCTCTTGGACGCCGATGAGGTCAAGGTCGTACTCAGCGAAGAGGTCCCGCAGTAAAGGTGCCCGTTCCGCCCAAGGGTCATGCTGATCTGCGCCCAGTCCGGGGCAGAACGAGCAAAGGACATTATAGGTCATCACCTTCACATCGAAGGCGGTGGATTCGGTCCCCGAAGGTTCCCCGCAGCCAAGAATAAGGCTGAAGGTGGTGAACAGGATCCAAATTCGTCGCATAAGCTCCTCCTGGGGGTCTCGCTCCCACAGGAGCTTTCCTATGTTAAGCATACTTTGACCGGACGGCATCCCCTCGGTCAAACAGGCGGGAAAAGGCTGGGTTTGCCGCCTGTGCACTGATAAACGGGNTGCAACGGTAGCTTTTNTGGTGCCGTGTATCGAGGGCAGCAGGAGGNAGCCATGGCCAAGCGAGTCCTGATTGTACACACTGGTGGAACGCTNGGGATGGGAATGCCTGGGCANCGNCGTCTNGATATTAAGCCGCAAGANCAACTCGANAAGTTGGTGAAACAAGTCCCCGAATTGTTAGANATCGCAGATTGCGATTTGATCAGTCCGTTNAATCTCGACAGCAGCGACATCAACCCGAGCCATTGGAGCCAGTTGGCTGAGTTGATGGTAGCGAAAGGGGGCGTTGGACAGCTCGGGCAGGGTTACGACGGTGTGGTGGTCATCCATGGTACAGATACGATGGCATTTACGGCGAGTGCCTTGGCTTTGATGCTCAGAAACCTTGACCGACCTGTGGTCTTAACAGGTAGTCAACGAAGCCTGGATGCATGGCGGAGTGACGCTCGCGCCAACCTTGCCAGTGCAGTCGAGGTGGCCACGATGGGACTGAACGAGGTCGTTCTTGTTTTCGGTGACTTAATTTTAAGAGGCTGTCGCTCGGTCAAAACCGACGCAAACTCCTATCGAGCATTCCAAGCGCCGGGATTGAGCCCTTTAGGAACCATCGGCACTCAGATCGATGTGGATTGGGAGCGCGTGCGTCCTGCTTCGGGAGATTTCCAGTTGCAGACGGTGATGGACCAGCGCGTCATGACCGTTCCTTTGTTTCCTGGTCTCGATGCAGCTCGGGTGTACGACTCTGTTCTCGCCAGCGATTCGCATCATCGCCCCCGCGCCGTGGTGTTGAAAGCATTCGGCGTGGGCAACATCCCGCAGGTAGGATTTTTGCCGTTGGTGCAAGCCCTGTCAGAAGCAGAAATACCGGTGATTGTGGGGCGCCAATGCTTGCGTGGGCATACGGATTTGGAACTGTACCCGGGGGGTCGGGCCTTGTTGGATGCGGGCGTGATCGCCGCTCGGGACATGACCTTCGAGGCCATCATCGCCAAAGCGATGTGGGGTCTTCCTCAAACGGACCAAGACCTCGCCTCTTGGTTTACACAGAACATCGCCGGAGAAATCAACTTAGGCTAATCGTCATTTGTCTGTCCGTCGATGTATTTTCGCCTAGTTAGCGGCGCCTGACCCACAGATCGACGGCGCCGAACCGAGACCCTCTATTGCCCGACCCAAAAGCATACAGGCCCCACAGGCTGTAGGCATTTTCTGGTTCCTGATCCGAACCGTACAGGACGAATCCACCGCCACCCGACCAGCCTGAGCAGCCATTTTCACCCCTGGAGATGGCCCAGGACCAGCGTGCGTTTCGCCGCCAAAGATCCGCTTCACAGCGTTCGTTTTCTTCGTCTTCTTCACGGAAATAAAACCCGTCATCGATCTCCTCACCAACGGAGACGCCGGGCTGCCATGCTCGACGATTCACATCCCCGAAAATTGGACCGATGTAATATTCTCCCTGAGCGGTTTCGACGGCTCCGACGATGATTTCGAGATCTTCACCATCTTCGGAATCAGAAAACCACTTGAGGGGCAGGCCCCAGGATTGGTTACCGTTAAATGCCCTGCCTACGCGATCATTCCATGCATCCCAGACCTCATCGCCGTACATGACCCTCGCAACGCGAGTCCAGCCGCCGACATCATGCTCCATACCGCAGTAGGTTTGGACCGGTTCTGCGGGGCCATCCTCACCATCTGGATCGATCCAAAAGTCATCAGACTCGGTCCCCGGATACGCTGCGAGCAGGTCCTGGCAACTACGAGCTGCCCGATCTCGCTGGGTGCCATCTCCCCCAGGTCGGGGCGTGATGGTACCGCCCCCAGCATCGATAGAGGTTTGAGGTCCTGCATCGCTATCGCCCGTCGACGACCCACCAGCATCACCGGTGGTCGATCCCCCATCCGTACCCAGGTTCACTTGACTCTCGTCAACGCACTCACCTTCCACGCAGACTTGGTTGGCTCGGCAGATTGCATTTTCGCAGTTGAGCGCAAGTGACGGTGCGGACACCGACTGTGGGACGCAACCGATCATCAGGACCGGAGCGAGGAGTAGGGGGGCGTATTTCATAAGAACTCCAGACGAACTCAGTAGGCAGCAGCAAGATAGTGCACTCACATGAACCGTCAAACGCGTTCGGACATTTCACTAAGTTCTAGTTGTCATTTTAGACCAAGGGGTGCGCCTTTCCTCGTCAACGGATCTAGGCCATAGTCGGCGAGGGGAGCAGCTATGGGAATTAAACCGCCAACTGGCCACCACATCAATCGGGAACAACTTCTGCGCCGAGCGATGCAAGGCCGCCCACTGCACGATGCATCACCCACCCAGGCGAAGCAACCGCGGCCAGGAGACTCGGGTGTGGATGGGGGGGATCCCGGGCGGGCCTTGAGAAAGGCTTTGGGTCAGGACGGTGCGTCGGCTGCAAAGGCTGCGCCGTCTGGTGTTGCTCAACGAATGGGGCCGACCGCTCGGATGACTCTGGAGGCTGAGATTGAAGGTCGTCTAAGTGCTGCGGCGAGAGATCATTTCGGCGCCATACCGCTTGACGATTATCGGGCGCTCCAGTCGGGGAGTTTGAACCTACGGAATCCTGATGTCCGAACCCGACTACCCGCCTCCGTCCAAGAGAGCTACGACTGGTACTTTGAGACAGCAGAGGCTAATGATTGGGGGACCGTACGCGTCTTGCAGCGCCAGGTTGGTGACGAATCGGTTTACATGGTTGCGACGACGACCGACGGCTCAGACCATTACATGGAGTTGTTCGACGTCCGGGGCGCTCCCTTAGGATCTGGACAACAAATGGATGGAGAAACCACCCAATGGGATGCAAATCAGGGCGATTGTCGCCAGCACTTGGAGCCCTACAGGTAAAATTTTTATGTATTCGGCCGCAACCGACTCGGACAGATGACCGATAAGCTCATACGTAAGATGACCGAGTCGGGCTCAGCCCAAGCAACGAGGAGAAAATCATGCACATCGGTAACAACCTGAACTCCAACCTCATTAATCAGTTTGCCTGGGCTGGGAACCTGCAAGCCCAGCTGACACCCAATGCCATGGGTGTGGGTGGACTCCAGTCCATGTTGAGTCAGTTCAATTCGCTCGCCAACATGATGAACTGGAACGCATCGACCAGCACTCAGTTTGGACTGATGCCTGACTATGCCAATGCCGGGAATCTCGATGTGGATAAAAAGGCGGGGGTGGTGAAGACGCCNGGTGGTTACGAAGTCGCCGTGAAAGACGGNCGCGTNACCATNAAGAGCCCNAGCGGAAAGACCACGCAGTTGAAGGCGGAGCCGCCNAATCGTAGCGTGACCAAGTCGGTGAGCAATACGGAAACCCGGACGCAATCCACGGTGGAACGTCAATTGCCCCGGGATNNNAGNAGCCCGTTCNAGNATAGCGATGGNGATGTGTGGCGCTATGCNGGNACGGGCTCCTTTAATCTGCCTGATGGCACCAAGATCACCATTCAAGAACAGGGCAAGGACAAAGATCTCCACATCAACCAAGTGGATATTTACAACGGCAACAAGCATGTGAGCGTGAAGTCTGAGTTGACCAATGCGCAGTGGCAAACTGTNAANCGGGAGACCCTCTCCCAGCAGGCTGGCGATTGGCGGACCGTCAGTTCCAANCGACGNANNACGGGAAGAGCCATTNTTCGGGACGATCAGCAGCAGCGTACCGTCACCAGCACGGTCCGGGAAGACCAAGTGGCTCAGCAGACCTTNAAGACGACCTTTAGTGANGTGACNAATGATGGATTCGCCCACGACTTGGACAGTGACGATGGTCANACNTTCCGNATTGCGGGTGATGGTGACGATTGGACTCANGNCGGCCGCGAGGTCATGAGNGGTGCNGGNAAGGGCAAAGACAATAAGGAACTCGCCTACAAACTAGGGGNNCAACTCGATGCCCACTGGGAGGGCTACCGCCCCTTGGATGTGCCGTGGAACATTTACTGCACTCAGATGACCCAGGTGAGCCATCCTCTGTTTGGTAGCCAATACCAAGTCAGCACCTCCCACTGGGATGCCCTTGCCGGCGATTTCACCGAGGCTCAGCGCAGCCCTTGGATGCCGGTGAATGCTGCGCTCAACAATTATGGTGGCTTCAACAGCGTCTACGCAGGTCCCATGGGNGGAGCCGCACTCTATGGCGCGGGTTTCGCAAACGGCTTTAATGCCGGTGCGCAGTTCGGTGCCATGAATCAAAGTGTTGCAACCATGGCTGCACTCTTCGGTCAGATGAGCGATCTGAGTACGGACTTGAGNAACTCCTTCCTGTCCCAGCCTCATCTGGGCTAGGGCTGAAAAAACAGACGAAGGGGGGCGAATGCCCCCCTTCTTCTTTTTTCAAAGTCGACCTAAACTTCCACCAGCACAAAGGAGTCTGCNATGGCCGACGAATCGATCGAAAAACCCGCCCTTAAGCTTGAGGACCTCGATGGTGTCGCCAGCCGTTCTTTNACCCCCACGGCTGGGGATCCAATGCCGGAGGAGCAAGGTAGCGATCTCGAATCGNCAGCCGAGGAGTTGGTATCTCAGCCCACNGCGATGGGGGATATCCCCGAGCTGCAAGCCCGAGCGGTNGGNATGCATGCAGTGGACCCACGACCCATGAGNAATATCGATCCTNTCATTCGAATGCGCGCCTTTTTACAGGGCGATATCGTGATGGCGGANCTTTATGAAATGAGCCGACAGGANCTCTTCGATATCGCCGCGCAAGGGCAACTTTTCTTCGACACNGGAAAGTTTGATGAAGCCGCCACTGTTTTTGAAGGNNTGGTGGCTTTGGATCCCTACGAGGGNAGTTTTCACACGGGCCTTGGTGCCGTTTATCAGCAGCGAAACAAGCTTGACGGAAGCTTGCATCGAGTATGATCGAGCCATTGCGCTGAACGAGAATGATTTAGCAGCCCGTTGCAACCGAGCTGAAATTCGNGTGCAGGAACGGAACTTTGATGCGGCGGCGAATGATATCAAGGAAATCGCGCTGCGCGACCCCGAGGGANCCTCGGGTCATAGTCAGCGAGCGAAGGTGCTTGCCATGGCTTTAGCTTCGATGGCGCAGCAGGCACTCGATGCTGAAGACGCTGGTTAAGGGGACGATCGGCTGTGGCNCTAATGGCTTGGTAATCAGGCTTTCTCCTTGAACCTGGGTGCCACAGAGCCCAGAGAAGANGGGGAGTTGNCATGAACCGTNTTNTCTTCTCTCTCCTCCTTTGTGGACTGGTGGCTTGNCCGGANAATGATTCAGGGGACGCATCACCGGGAGNGANCAGCGCCGATGGCGGTAGCGCCNTCGTTGCAGCACCTCGTTCCACGTGCAGTTATGACGATGAGTGTTCGGCTCAAGAGATTTGTGCCGCCGATGGCTATTGTCGAGAAGCCGTCGATTGCCAAGAGGACTATCATTGCAATCCCTGTGACCAAGCGACCTGTGGATTTGGTGGTAAAGGCTATTGCGTCGAGGGNTTTTGCAAGCGGGCAAGACCGCTCTGCGCGCCCTGCCAATCGGATGCACAATGNGGTGAAGACAGCGCCACGGGTCTGAGTAATCGCTGCGGTAACTTTGGGGGTGACCGGGTTTGCCTGCTTGAAGCCGGGCGACGGGCTTGTCCACGGGGGCAACTCCGCAGCGACGATGGCTTTTGTGTGCCCGGAGATCGAGATCAATGCGGTGGAATTCTACATTGTGGCGAAGCCAGTGAATGCCCTGACGGAAAGACCTGTAGTCGGCGGGATGAGGACCCCGGCCTCTGCCTCGATTTGTGTGGTGGCGATGATGATTGTGTGACGGGGCAAATCTGCGGGCCCGACGGGCTCTGTGTTCGGGGATGTGCGGAGCGAGGTTGTCCCACCAATCAGGTCTGTCATGACACAGGTCGTTGTGGTTCGGCCTGTTCCCAACAGGAGGATTGCAGCACGGGCTACGAATGTCGTCAGGGGCGTTGCCGCCTGCCGGGTTGTGGCGATGACAATGACTGTCCTCCGGTCTTTGGCGTGTACTGCGATCCGGACACTCGCCAGTGTCTTGAAGGGTGTCGGACCGATGACCATTGCTCTGCGACCCAGGTTTGTCGGGAGACAGCCTGTGTGGATCGCCCCTGCCGGACCAAAGAGCTAGATTGTGAGTTGGGGCAGTTCTGTTGCGGTGTGGGCTTGTTTGGNGNGGGGGGCGAGACNTGTCCTGAGGGGGTTGAGGTCGGTGCATGCTTCGAACCGACCACTCCGTTTTGTCAAACCTGCGACNATAACGACGATTGNCCNGCTCCNCGCTTNGAACAGGATAGCCTTTGCGTTGAGTATCAAGATCCTGAGGGNAACAGCCGCGGTAAATCCTGCGCCCTTGGCTGCCGAGATCTTTCAGACTGTCCTNGGGGGTTCGAGTGCAGCGCTTTTGAGGATCAAGATGGAAACCCAGCGGGTCAAGTCTGCACAAACGCNCGCTGCGCAGGCGATTAAACGCCGTGTTTCGATGGTCGGGGATGGTGATCGCAGCGTTCACTTTNATNCTTGGTATTGCGCTCGGTTGGGTCCTGGCGAAATTNCCCCTCCATTCCCATCCNCTGGAAACCCCCAAGTCAACCTTGGCACAGGAGATCCTGTTNCCCCCTGANGTGACATTGGGGGGGGAGGAGTTTCGGTGGCTTGCGGTTGGAGGAGGTTCCTTACCGGAGTTCAACCAGGTCAGTATTCAACAAAATCTCCAGCGCTGGTCCGAACTTTACCGTCATCAGCCTGGACAGGTCCTTGCTTCGTCCGGAGGGAACACTCGGGCTGTGCAAGTCTTGCCTTCGATCCCCTCTTATCGAGGCCTGCGCGGTTTGCTTGGAGATNTTCTCTTGCCCAAACCTGGCCGTGACACGGTGTATCAGCCCGTGGCATTCNCAGAGGCTCCAGCAGCCACTCGNGCCCATCTCTTGACGGCNCTTCGTCGAAGTCTGTCCGCCGATGGACCGNCTCTGACCCTCTTGCTCACCGGGCACGGCGAGGAGGGAGCCACTCGGAAGGAGACAACCTTTGGGCTCTGGCTTGCAGATCAAATTACCGTCGAGGACCTGAGTGGNTTCNTCGATGACTTGAAGACAAACCGACCTNTAAGGACGGTGGTGACGAGTTGCTANAGTGGCGGCTTTGCCGACATCATGTTTGTGGGTGGNGACCANCAGAAAGCACCGGCGGAGCCTTTACGGTGTGGCTTGTTTGCAACTCGCCATGATCGGGTTGCTTCCGGTTGCGACCCCAACCCGGACCGGAGTGTTCAGCAGGGTTACAGTAAATANTTGNTNGAGGCTNTNGNGGGANCCATCGANTNGACCGATTTCGATGCCGACGGCCGAGTCAGTTTACTCGAAGCTCACACCGCNGTGCGCCTTCGNAGCCCNGCCGCTGATTTACCCACCACGACCAGTGAACGATGGCTTGAGGTTGTNGCACCGTCCGAGGGACCAGAGGTCGANATCGCTTTGCCNGTGGANGATGCGTTGATCGAAGCCCTGAGGCGACGGGGNGCNCACCGNGTGAATCGGAAAGTCATCCAAGCCGAGATTGAGGCTNCCGATGAAGCCCTCGAGAGAGCTCAAATCGATGTGGACCGGACCTGGCGAGATCTGGCGGGTCCCGTGCTGGCGCGATGGCCAGAACTGGATGATCCGTGGCATCCCAATTTTCCAGCGGCACTGGAATCAGCCGAGGCCGCGCTAAGAGGCTTGGGGTCGCTCCCGGTCAGTCGAGCTTATGGTGACGCTTTGACGCGGCAGGCAGAGGCTTTGAACCTCCGTTATGCAGCCCAAGCANGACTCGCTCCTCTTGACCGTCTCGAACAAGCTCAGCGGACCCGACGTCTGGCGCGAAGACTGGCTGCGATGGGCGGCAGTAAGTGGCGACGCTTTCGACAGNTAAGGGCCTGCGAGTCCAGCCCGTGAAGATCTCGTACCGAGTTCTTTTGGAGCAGGNCTTGACCGGTGACTNCGAAGGCATCATGACCGNGATATGAAGCCCGGTGGNGACACAGATATTTTAATCCTTGGCGGTGGCATCAATGGGGTCGCTATTGCCCGAGATGCGGTTCAGCGCGGNCTNAAGGTTCGACTNGTTGAAGCGAAGGATCTTTGCTGGGGAACCAGTGCNGGCTCGACTCGTTTGATTCATGGCGGATTGCGATACCTCGAATACTTTGAGTTTGGCTTGGTTCGAGAATCCCTGCGGGAGCGCTCGATCCTGAGCGAGCAACGGCCTTGGCGGGTCGAGCCCATCGAACTCTTCATTGCGGTCCAAGACGGAGATCCACATTGGGCGAGTACGCTCCTCTGCGGTCTCTGGCTGTACCAGGCTTTCGCCTTTCGTTGGCCGTTTGGTGCCGATGCGAGCAGCGTTTCGACTCGGTCGCTTCGAAAGAAGTTTCCCCACCTGCGAGCCGATGGTGTGAACGCCGCCTTACGTTACTTTGATTGCCAGGTTCGGTACCCCGAACGCCTTGTCATGGAACTGTGGAACGACGCTGCAGCTGGCGGCGCTCGTCTCGACAAGGGACACCGAGTGGAGACGTTATTACGGCATGAAGGACGGGTGGTTGGCGCTGAACTGGATGATGGTCGCTGCGTGTACGGGCAGGTGGTCATCAACGCGACGGGTCACTGGGTTGATGCTCTCGGCCAGCGGAGTTTTGATGATTACAAGCCCCAACTGGTTACCACTCGGGGCTCCCACATTATGCTGCCTCGGCGAGAGGGTATGCCACGGAGTGGCTTGTATACCTACGCCCGATCGGATGGACGGGCCTTTTTCACCTTGCCTTGGGGCAACTGCATCTGGGTCGGTACCACCGACATCTTCCATACCGACCCGGATGTGTTTTCCGCCACAGAGGATGAGGTGACCTATCTGCTGAGTGAAGCCAATAAATTACTACCCGGAGCCGACTATCAACGAGACGAGATTATTCTGACCCGTTGCGGGATTCGCCCTCTGGCCCGTGGGGGCGTCGGTCGAGGCAAAAGTGCGGGGGGCGTGAGTCGTGCTCATCGAGTCGTTCGACCCAAGGACCCGATGGGTTCGCCAGGGCTGATTTCCATTCTCGGCGGCAAACTGACCACGCACCGGTCTTTGGCGGAAGAGGCCGTTGATGCCGCCTGTGAACTCCTTGGGCGAAAGCTGGCTTGTCGGAGTGGGAGCGATCTCGAACTTGGGGAGGAGCATCCGCTGCCCCCCATGCCAGAGGATGCCTTGGAACGACTCCAAAGTGTTTATGGACCCTACACCAGCAATCTGGCGCGTTTGATCGAGCAGGACCCGTCGCTTAAACAACCCTTACTACCTGGGTTGCCTTTAATTCGAGCGGAAGCAGCCTATGCTTTTACCCGAGAAGCAGCGGATAATCTCGATGATTTCTTCAATAGAAGGTGTATGCTCACCACCGAGAACCTTCCTTGGGCGAGGCATGCCCGACCCTTGGCGCTCGCTGTCGGGGGAATTCTCGGTTGGGACCCTGCTCGAAGTGAGCGTGAACTCCAGCAATGGGTGCATGCTTTGGAGCACCATGACCCCCTGAATGCAAGCCGCGTCAAAAACAAGTTATAAGGTGCCAAGGAGGTTCGTTATGCGGTGGCTATCGGTCCTGGCGTTGGTCTCGAGTTTAGGCTGTGGACCTTCCTTTCAGGAGCGCTCGGTTCAGGGGCTCCACGCAGCGGATTCCGTCGATTTTTGGTCCCTACCGCTGCCCAGCGATCTTCGGCGAAAAGCAGATGGCAGTTATGGACTGTTGGACTGGCCCGTCAATCAACCCAGTGAGTTGGTTGCCCTTTGGCTGGCTGCGGCAGATGCTGAGTTGCGGCATGGATGGGGTTTAAACAGCGGCATCTTTGTGCCTCTTTCGGGAGCGATTGACCCGACTTCGTTGCCTGGGAACGCCGCTGCGACCCTCCAGTCGGATGCCACGGTCTATCTGGTGGATCTTTCGCCCGAGTCTCCGGATTTTGGTCGGCGTTTAGCCCTGGAGGTTGAGTTTGATGCCGACGGCGATAATTACGGGCCCGCTCATCTCATCACGGCGGTTCCCGTGCCAGGGCACACCCGTCGGCCGTCCACTCGGTATGCCCTTGTGGTGACCGATGGTGTCCTTGACTTGGAAGGCAAACCCATCGGGCCAAGTCGCTCCCTTTACCATGGTTTGTTCAACCCCGATGCAGCAGATCCCGCGTTGGCGGACCATCTAACCGGGATTGCGGATCTCCTTGAAGCGCAGGGGCAAGATCCCAGAAAAATTGCCAGCCTTGCCGTGTTTACCACCATGGACAACAGCGCTGACATCCGAAAGCTCGCAGCCTGGGCTCGGGAGCAGCCTCTTCCTGAGTTGTCGAGCGATTGGCAAGTGGCGGAAGATTATGAGGGGTTTCAGGTGTTAACCAACGCTGTTGCCCTGCCCGTGGTTCAAAACGGGGAGCGTCCTTACGCAAATGTGGGGGAAGGATTGATCCAGTGGGGCGATGATGATCAGCCGCTGGTTACGGAGTATCAAGACGTTCGGCTGGCGCTTGCCATTCCTAAAATGGCGGCTCCTGCCGCCGGCTTTCCACTGACGCTTTACATGCATGGCAGTGGTGGCGAGTGGTACCAGGGAATCGAGCGCGGGCCGAAAGACGAAGTTGAGAACCCCTCGCCCCCTGCCCCTGGTTTGGGACCAGCCTATTGGTTGGCACAGCGGGGCGTCGCAACGCTCGGCTTTGACTTTAGTCTGCACGGGAATCGGCACAGTCCGCCGGACACCAGTGGTTTGGTGCTCTACAACATCACTGGTAACCCCCAAACGACACTTCATAACTTTAAAGTGGCTGTGATGGAGTTGGTTTTCTTAGCCCGAGTTGCCGGATCGATTAAGGTCCCTGCAGCGCTGGCTGTCGGTCTGGATGCTGGCGGAGCGGAGGACGGTTTGATCACCATCAATGGGGAGCGTCTGACGGCGATGGGTCAGTCGATGGGATCGACGCTCGGCGCCGTCTGGTCCACGGTCGACACTCAGGTCAAAGGTCTTGTCTTTGCAGGTGCAGGCGGTCTGTTGACCGAGATTGGAACAAAAGCCACGGAGCCTTTTGAAGTTCGCCCGATGCTGGAGTTGCTCTCCAGTCCGGGGCGAGAGTTCACCCACAGTCGACCACTCCTCAATGCCTTCCAGAATCTTTGGGACTACGTGGATCCGGTCGCTCATATGCGGCATGTGGTTTCAGAACCCCATGAGGGCATTGCACCGAAACATGTTTTGATGCCTTCGGGGGTGAGAGATGGTTACTTTCACCCCCGGGCAGAAACTGGTTTTGCGGTGGCGGGCATGCTGCCTTTAGCCGGTCCTTCCGTCGAACCTATTTTGCCTGACTCTCAGTCGCTCCGAGGCATTGCACCGGTGAGTTATCCTGTTCGAGCGAGTCTCAATGGACGAGCTGCTGCTGTGAGTCATTGGAATGCACCATTCGATCTGGGACATTACGTGGTCTTCAACAAAGAAACTGCCCGCTACCAGTACACTTGCTTTCTCGCGAGTGTTGGGAAGGAATCGGGCGCAGCGATCCCCGAACCCAAGAGCTGGAACGCTCCCTGCCCTTGACGAGTTTTTGATCCTTTTTTGCCTGCTTTATCGGTTCATTGCCGACCTCTTTCGCGAAGAATTCACGCTGGCAGAGTCAAACCTTGCGTTCGCTTTGCCTGTGAACGACACTGTAGGTCGTGAGCAGGAGGATTGATGGCCGGTCCAATCAAGGGGTTTTCCACCACATTGTTACCGCCGAAGACCGCGCAAACGGCCTGGAGGCCCCCTCCGATCACCATCGAATATGTGGATACCGAATCGGCAAATGTGCAACTGCGTTTGCCGAAAGGCGAAGGAGGATTGGAGCTTTTCCATCGCCGAAGTCGGCAGAGATTGGCTGATCGGTTTGAAGAGAAGATGAAGTCTCTGGAGATTCCGAGTCTGATGGAAAAGGCAAGAGAGCGGCTCGAGGACCAAGTGAGTCAGGTCAAAAAGCGTTTGGAAGATCGTTATGGTTTGACCAAGGAGCAGCAAGAGGTTGATGCAGGCAACGATCCGAAAGCCCACGGCCAGCGGATGGCAGCCTTTGCAATCCGTCTGTTCGATCATTTTCTTGAGGCATCGAAAGTCCGTGAGGATTCACCGGGGGATCGCCCGGATCGTGCATCGTTCGTGCAGACGGTGCGGAGTGAAGTGAGGAACAGTCTCGATGAGACTCGATCAGCGCTGCAGGGGCTCGATATCCTCAGTGATGAACTCTCGGATCGACTCCAATCGACCTTTGATCATTTTGATGCTCGGTTGCGGGCTTTTGCAGAGGAGGAGTAACGTCGTGAGACGCTCTTTAAATCCAGACACGGATCGTGTCCCCGTGCCTTGGATTCAATGGTTTGCCTGTGCCTTGGTGTTTGGAAGTCTTGCCTGTGTTGCGGGCCCGTCCGAGCCTCTTGATGCCGGTCCTGCGGAAGTCCCCGATGCCGGTCCTGTCGATCTGAGCTTTGAAGTTCCCCGCGTGGTGCTCCACGAAGCCTTCTCAGGTTCGAACTGCGGTCCGTGCCTGGAGGCAGATGCCAATCTCAAAGCCGTCTTGGAACAACGGCCAGATCGATACACGCTCATTCATTATCAGGTCGGCAGTGATCCCTACATGAGCCATGAGTCGGTCGCTCGACGCTTCTATTATTTGCCGGAGAATGCTCAGAGTTATGGCATTCCTTACCTCCATGTGGACGGGGTCAATGGGATGCATCCGAATGAGGTCAATAACGACCAGGGGTACTTACTCGAGAACTTGGATCAATTCCTCCAGCAGCCTTCCTTTCTTCGCTTGGAAAGTCGGCACACTGTGACGGATCAAACGGTCGCGATTCAGGTGGGTCTCGAAGCGGGGGCCGATGACGACAGCGAGACCCTTGTTCTGCATGTTGCGATTCTTGAAGGAGTGACGGTCAACAACGTGGGCTCCAATGGGCAGACTGAGTTCCATCATGTGATGAAGAAAATGCTTCCAAACGCGGAGGGACGGGCCTTGCCGCCTCTCATCACCGGTGATCGCATCGGCCGTTCCTACAACTACACGTTCCAAGGCGACTACAACTCGGAGACCAGTCGCCAGAACATGGTGAACCATGCGACCGAGCACACGGTTGAAGAATTCGACGATCTAGAGGTCCTCGTTTGGGTCCAAGACAGTGCGACCAAACAGGTGCACCAATCCGCTTGGTCCATCCTCGAATAAGGCTGATTTGCGGACGTCGACCACGGGGAACGGTGACATTCCTGGCGAGCCCCGATAAGAGCCGAACATGAGTGCTGGTATTCTCGTCAGTCAGACGCTGCGGTCGATGGTCACATCGGGAGAGATTCGGCTCGGTCGCCCTCTTGTTGAAGGACAGATCCAGCCCAGCAGTCTGGACCTGCGGGTGGGAGCTCGGCTTTGGCAACTTCAATGCAGCTTTTTGCCAGGTCCCGAGGGCATTGAATCCAAGTTGAATCGGCTCGCCACTGCCGAATACCGCTTTGATCACGACGAACCGGTCGTGCTTCATCAAGGAGGCGTCTATTTGGCGGAGCTTGAGGAAGGCTTGGCTTTACCCGACGGCGTTTGGGGGCGAGGTAACCCGAAATCGAGTACGGGACGATTGGACGTCTTTGTTCGTTTATTAACGCTCCATGGAGAGGCCTTCGATACGGTTCCCGAGGGCTACCGAGGTCCCCTGTTCTTGGAGATCACACCCCAGAGCTTTCACGTGAAGATTCGTCGTGGGGATACCCTTGGTCAGTTACGTTTAGCCCGGGGGCGTCCAGGGCTCTCCGCCGAGGCTCTTGAGCGCTGGCAGCAAAGCCAGCCGGTGTGTAGCTGGTCCGATGGGTCTCCGGCGCCGGTCATCGACGCAGCCCCGCCGGGTGTCTTGCTTCAGGTCGATCTGTTGGCTGCATGCTCAGGTCCTGTGGGCTACATGGCGCGTCGCCATCAGCCCCCCGTGGATCTGCGCGACCGTGGGTTGTCCGTCCCTCAATACTGGACGCCTTTGCATGAGCATGAGGGTGGACAGGTGCTTGAGCCGGAGCAGTTTTATATCTTTGCGACTCGGGAGCGCCTGCGAATACCGCCGGAGCTTTGCGCTGAGTTGGTGGCTTTTGATGCGACCAAGGGGGAGTTGCGAACCCATTATGCTGGCTTTATTGATTCGGGCTTTGGCTGGAGTGCCGATGGCAGCATTGATGGGGCACGCCTCGTCTTGGAGATTCGGACCCATGATCTCCCCTTTTTACTTGAGCACGGCCAAGCCTTGTTTCGGGTTGAGTTCATGGCCAATGAAGCCATCCCAGAAAGTCTATACGGTCAATCGTCCAACAACTATCAAGGGCAAGGCCTCCGCCTCGCAAAACAGTTTGGTCACTAAATGATGAGCCGGTTCGGCCTTGGGATCTTGTGTTTGGTTGGGATGTCTTGCGTGACGGAAGGACCGGTAAGCGCCGGGGACTCCGGCGGGGTGTCGTCGGTGACTCCCTCGTTGGATGCGGGCGTCGGCTCTGGCGGGGGAACGGCTTTTGATGGCGGCGTCGC
Source organism: Myxococcales bacterium (assembly GCA_002696345.1). Taxonomy (GTDB): domain Bacteria; phylum Myxococcota; class UBA4151; order UBA4151; family UBA4151; genus UBA4151. Next base: position 18,846 of record NZRT01000069.1, on the reverse strand, counting down.
AGTGTGCGGTGATGGGCGGTTGGACCCGAGGGAATACTGTGACGATGGCAATGCGCTTGAGACCGATGATTGCGCCAGTGATTGCACTCCGACAGCGCCCTTTCTCATCTATGATGAAGAGATCAGCAGCCTTCTTGCTCGTCATGATGTGCCTGGAGCGACGCTAGCGGTCACAAAAGATGAGCGTTTGGTTTTGTTACGGGCCTACGGTGAAGCGCATCGGGACGAAGCCCGTGTCATGGCTCGCCACGACAGGATGCGTATCGCCAGTTTGTCGAAGCCGATCACAGCAGTGGCTGTTTTGCTTTTGGTCGAGCGGGGTCTCTTGAGCCTAGCGGATTCCGCCTTTGACTATTTCGAGGAGGTGTCGCCTCCTGCGGGCCGCGATCGCGATCCGCGCCTTGCCGACATCACTATAGAGCAACTCCTTGTTCATTCAGGGGGATGGAACCGGTCGACAAGCGGTGATCCCATGTTCAAGAGTCGACTCATTTGTCAGGCTTTGAACATCTCCGGACCGGCGACTGCTGAAGACACGATTCGATACATGCTGGGTCAGCCTTTGGATTTCGATCCCGGGAGCGATTACCATTACTCTAACTTTGGCTACTCGGTCCTCGGCCGAATCATCGAGCGAGTCACGGGGCGATCTTATGAAGCTTTTGTCCAGGATGAGGTACTTGCGCCCATGGGGATCCGAGACATGGAGATCGGGCGAACTTTTCCCGCCGATCAGCCCGAGGACGAAGTGCATTATCATCTCTACGAAGGCGCCATCGACGTGGTGTCTGTCTTTCCTGAGATCGAGGGACGTATTCCCCGGACTGAGGGAGGCTGGCATCAAGAGGCTTTGGATTCCCATGGGGGCTGGATCGCCCACGCTGAGGATCTCGCGCGGTTCTTGACGGGAGTGGATGGACGTCTCGGTCGTGGGGATATCTTATCGGCCGAGACGGTCGGCCGAATGACCGCCCGTCCCAATGTGCCCCACTGGCAGAACCGCAACGTATTTTACGCCATGGGTTGGATGATTCGTCCAACCCGTGGCGATGCGAATTGGTGGCACAACGGTGCTCTGCCCGGAACATCGACGCTTTTCGTTCGGACTCACGACGGGTTAAGCTGGGTCATTCTTACCAACGGTCGCCCGCAGGCTTATGATGTGTTTTTGCGGGAGATGGATGAAGCCATGGGGCGGGCAGCCCGTGGCGTCACAGACTGGCCCGACTACGACTTGTTTGAGCGCAGTCGCTAGCGGCTGAGTCCCATGCTGCGCAGTTCCTGACACCGGGATGCATCTACATTCTTCTTCAAGCTGGTTGCCAAGGAGGCAAAAGTCCCGATGCTTTCGGTCGTCGCTTCATAGGCAGGCCATTGGCTGGGAGGTGCCGGGGCTTCCCCGGCAGCAAAAGCGCCCCAAGCCGCTTGCATGTCTCGGCTGATACGTTCGCCTGCGGGGGAGGGGGTGAAGCTGTATTCACCCAATTGATCATGCACGTTGAAGAGATAAAACAGCTCGTAGCTATGGGAAGCGCCCATGTAACTGAGCGGTCCTTGGGACACCGTATGATTGAAGAAATAGGCATAGGTTGGCTCTTGGCCTCCGCTCGTCGCTTGGGCGAACGCAAACATGGGACAAATGAAGTAGAAGTCACTCCAAAACTGCGCATGAGCCCACCATGCACCGATGTTGTCCGTGGCAGGATACATGGTCATGAGTCGCTCGGCTTGCATCGGAAAATAGGTTTCCAGTGTGGTGCGAAACCGATCAGGCGTAATTTCCACACCCGCTTGCCAGAAGGTGGACTCATGGGCGTTGGCGCCCACGAGCAGTGCTTTATCGGCCACTTGGCGGCGTGCCATGAGATCATAGGCTTGACCAATAACGAGATGACCATCGACCACGGGCCGGACATCAAAGTTTTCCTGGTTGCCCACCGCATTGACAAAAGCCGAGGTCGGCTTGCTGCGTAGACAGGCTGAGACCGCCTCGCCGTCGTCGCAGCCGAGCGCGTCGACGATGGTTTGCCAGTGCTCAATTCCACTCACAGCGGGGCTCTCATCACGCAGTTGGGGGTAAGCCCAACAACCGCCACCACTCTGAATAATACCCCGGTGGAAAAGGGTTTCAGCTGCAGGAGCTGCGAGCAAGGTACAGACACTCATACCTCCTGCCGACTCGCCAAAGACCGTGACCTGGTCCGGATTCCCACCGAAGGCGGCGATGTTGTCTTGGACCCATTCGAGCGCTGCGATTTGATCTCGGATCCCGTAGTTGCCGCTGACTCGGTCGGGGTCCTCCGCTGCCAGCGATTCTGCAGCGAGGAAGCCGAGAGCACCCAGTCGGTAGTTGAAGCTCACAGCCACCACGTTACTGCCTCGGGCGAGGTGTTTTAAGTTGTAGAGTCCTAAGTCTGTCGATCCTTGGGTGAATGAGCCGCCATGAATCCAAACCATCACCGGGCGTGTGGCGTCGTCGCTGTGCGCCCAGATATTCAACCCCAGGCAATCCTCATCCCAGTCCATGGGCACTCCGAATCGATCTCCTTGGGGGCAGGGAGGCATAAACTGGCTGGCATCTCTCGTTTCTTGCCAAGCAGGGTGGCGTTCGGGGCGTTTGAAGCGGAGTTCACCAACGGGTGCAGCAGCATAGGGAATGCCCTTAAAGACCCTGAGGTCGCCGTCTTCTTGGCCCAAAACGAGTCCCTGTTTCGTGGTGATTAACAAGGGGTCGATGGGGATCTCGGCATCGGGCTCTGGAGACTGTGTCGGTGCCTCGGGCTCCGGACAGGCGACCAAGGCGAAAATGACAGAGAGACTCAAGAGGGTACGGATCATGGGTGTCCTCGAACAATTCGCCACTAACGACGGCGATATTTCAGCGTGTATCGAATAGGCTTCGGTAGTTCTTTCGACTCGACGACAACCCTCCACAGCAGGATGGTGCCGTCCCGNTTTAATGAGATGTGATGGGTTCTTTTTCCTCGTTCGCTGACAAATCGTTCCACCAGTCGANCCGACTCGATGGATCGACTNAGGCTGGCCTTCAGTCCCNTTGCGGTCGTGATNGATCGGGGGTTCCCATTGAGTTCGGTCCACCAAGATTTGCGCAGCGGAGTCATCACGAGGATTTTCTTACCCTGGGTACTGATACGCACCTCGGGTGCAATTTTATTATTTTGTCGCAGCAGATTCCCGGCTCGCCAACGGATGAGGACGTTGAAAGACGCCAAGCTGTTATCGATGGCGGCACCGACCACTTGGTCTTGCTTTCGAACATTTACGGGTTGGTATCGTCCCTGGTACCGACTCGCGATCTGTTCTGGCAGAAGTGGGACCGGTGTGCTGTGACCGAGCCATAAAACTGCGTTGATGAGTTGAGCGGTGAGCAAGGAAATTCCACAATGCGACTCTCGAAGCATATCAGAAAATCGTTGCGCTGTTTCCTACAGTTCGCAGATTTCCACACAGAGCGCCTGAACGGTTCGACTTTGAAGGGTACGTGTATCACTGGCTCGCCAGCCCCCTTTGATTCGGCTCTCAGCACGACCGAGTGCCACCAACGCTCCACCGATTGCTTCTGGGCTCCATTGCTTTGCTAACGGAGTGAGTTTCCGTACCTCCCAGTCTCGAATGCCAGCAGCTTTCGCTAGATGAGAGCCCCGAAGTCCTCGATGATGTCCATCGACGACCTTGGCGAGGACTCGAAAGCGATACTGCAAGGCGGGGATCAACTGGTAGCCACTGACTTGGTCTTGTTCCAGCGCCTCCACCAAAGCCAGCGCCTTCCCTCGAGCCCGACGAATGAGATGATCTGCCAAGCGCCAGACATCATCGTCTAGGACGCTGCGAACCATCGACCGAACCGTATCGATGGTGAGCGCCTCGCCATCGCTGAAGAGGACCAGCTTCTCCAACTCGTTCTTAAGCAACTGTCGATCACCGGCAACGGAAGCGACCAGCAGGTCGACAGCCTCGTTATCGAGTTGCAGTTGATGCCCTTCGAGCACCCCGAGAAGCCAGCGCCTCAAGTGCTCAGGTCCGTAGTCAGGGTGGTCATGGATCCAGCCCGACTTCCGTGCCTTTTTGATCAGACTTAGCCGGCCGTCGGGTTTTCCAGGGCAGACCAACACAAGCAGCGTGGAGGGATTCGGGGCATCTAAATACTCGGCAAACCCACGGAGCATTTTTGCTGTCGTGCTTCCACCTGTCCCATGCCATTCGACCAGTCGAGCAGGGGCAAAGGCGGGCATGGAATGGCACGCATCGAGAACTGCGGAAACACCGAACTCGTCGCCGTAAAACCGTTGCATATTCATTTCTGCCATCGGCCCCTCACGAAAAGGGTGGCGGATTCGTTGCAGTGTCTCTTGAATGCCCAGGGGGTCTGCGCCACCGAGGAACGCCACGGGGCCATAGCGCTCCAACACGGCATCTTGGTTCATTTGAGAGCCTCAGCGAGCGCCTCGGCAAGCCGTTGACCCAGGCTTTCTGCTGCGCGGTTTAAGGCTTGGATACGACTCGCAGGCTCACCACTCGGGTCGACTCGAACCGTTGCGCGTGCACGATAAACTCGGGGCGAGTTTGCCACCCGTGCAGTGGCTTCCACGGTAAATTGTTCCCCGTAGGCCACAAGACCACTGGGGACACTCGAATAGAGGGGGACCTCCTTCCAAGGCAGGACCTCGATCTTTAGGGCCTTCGAAGGCCCTGTTCCTCCCCTTAAACCCCGAGCGGCCAATGCAGCTGGAAGTCGAGCCCTTAAATTTTCGCCCACACGCTGGGCGCCTAGGTCTCGAACCGTCACCGGTTGGAGTGGACCGCCATGGGGGTTTTCACCCACCGCAAAGTGGAAACCACAACCCAGTAAAATCCCCCAGCTGAGGAGACACAGGAAACGGATCATTTAGCGAGCCACAAAGTTGACCAGTCGGCCTGGGACGACGATCTCTTTCACAATGGTCTTGCCGTCCAGATGGCGCTGGACGTTGGCGTCCCCTTTGGCCGCCGCAAGAATGTCGTCTTTACTGGCGCCAGCCGGGACTTGAACCGTACCCCGGAGCTTACCCATCACCTGGATAGCAATCGTGACTTCATCGGCCGCTGCAGCCTCTTCATCAACTTCTGGCCATGGACAGGTGATCAGCGGCTTTTCGCCACCAAGTTTGAACCACAATTCATCGGCGATGTGGGGGGCAAAGGGTGCCAACGCTTGCACCGAACACACCATCGCTTCTCGAGCCACGGCGGGGTGAACCTTCAGATCACCACCAAGCCCCGAGGAGCTGACGGCATTCATGTGTTCCATGATCGCAGCAATAGCGGTGTTAAAGTGGAGGTGCTGTTCAATGTCGTGTCCGACCTTCTTTAACATCCAATGTGTGCTCCGTCGGAGGTCTCGGTCCCCTTTGGAGAGGTTTTCAGGGAGGTCTGTCTCCTCAACCTCCGCCGCTGCTAAGCCGAGTCGCCAGACACGTCGTAGAAAGCGGTAACTCCCCTCCACACCGTTGGGATTCCATTCGAGTTCCTTTTCCGGTGGGGCAGCGAAGAGCATGAACAGGCGAGCCGTATCTGCGCCGTAACGATCGATAATCTCGTTCGGATCCACCACATTGCCCTTCGATTTGCTCATCTTTGCACCGTCTTTGATGACCATGCCTTGGGTGGTGAGTCGGGTGAATGGCTCCCTGGTCTCAAAATAGCCGGCGTCCGCCAAAAACTTGGTGAAGAAGCGGGCATAAAGAAGGTGCATGCAGGCGTGTTCGACACCGCCGATGTAATGATCCACCGGGAACCATTTCTGCACTGCCTCTGGAGAAAAGGGTTGGGATTCGTTGCGCGGATCCAGGTAGCGCAGAAAGTACCAACTGGACTCCCAGAAGGTATCAAAGGTGTCCGTCTCTCGAACTGCAGGGCCCCCACATTGAGGGCATTCAACGTGTTTCCAAGTGGGGTGATCAGCGAGGGGAGACCCCGCTCCTGAGAAGGAAACATCCTGGGGCAACTCCACCGGTAGTTCATCGTCCGGAACCGGCACGATACTGCAGTTGTCGCAGTACACGACGGGAATCGGACAGCCCCAGTAGCGCTGGCGGCTGACGCCCCAATCCCTGAGGCGAAAATTGATGGTCGGACCGCCTCGTTGGGAGGCCTTTAGCTTTTCGGAAATTGCGGTCTTTGCTGCCTCAAAGTCGAGCCCGTCAAAGCCCGGTGAGTTGAAAAGCGTTCCCCCTCCTTCGTAAGCCGCTTCCATGGTGTCTGCTTCCAGGGGAGCCTCGAGGTCGGGCGGTTGGATCACGGGAATGAGGTCCAAACCGTAGGTCCGGGCGAATTCGAAGTCCCGCTGGTCGTGGGCGGGTACACTCATGACAGCGCCCGTGCCGTAGTCCATGAGGACGAAGTTGGCGATCCAGATGGGGATCTTTCGTTCCGTTAACGGGTGCTGTGCGTGCATGCCCGTGAAGATCCCTTTCTTTTCTTTGATGTCCCCATGACCTGCCGCGCTCTTGTCCGCTTGAACCTGTTCGATGAAGGCACTGACGGCTTCCTGTGTCCCCGCTCGTCGCGCCAGCTCCAGGGCCAAGGGATGCTCGGCGGCCAGGGCCATGTAGGTGCAGCCCAGCAGGGTGTCCGGCCGTGTCGTGAAGACGGTAATCGGCTCGAGGTCGTCAGCCCCATCCATCGGAAAATCGATACGGGCACCGATGGAGCGACCAATCCAGTTACGCTGCATCGCTCGAACCGCATCCGGCCACTGATCAAGTTGTTCGAGGTCGCTGAGCAGTTCATCGGCATAATCGGTGATTCGGATCGACCAACTCTCAAGTTCTCGTTTTTCGACGGGGGCACCGCTGCGCCAGCCACAGCCGTCGACCACCTGCTCATTGGCGAGCACCGTTTGGTCGACTGGGTCCCAGTTCACCCATTGTTTCGAACGATAGGCGATGCCTCGTTCCAGCATTTCCAAAAATATCTTTTGTTCCCAGCGGTAGTAGCCAGGGTGACAGGTCGCCAACTCTCGATCCCAGTCATAGCTCAATCCCATGCGCTGCAGTTGATCTCGCATTTCCTTGATGTTGGCGTACGTCCATTTCCCGGGATGGCTGTTGTTTTTGATGGCGGCATTTTCTGCAGGCATGCCGAATGCGTCCCAGCCGATTGGATGCAGGACGTCGAACCCCTTCATGCGCAGGTATCTGCAATGGGCATCGCCGATCGAATAGTTCCGGACATGACCCATGTGGATCCGGCCGCTCGGATAGGGAAACATTTCGAGCAGGTAGTAGGGTTCTCCACCTTGCGCACCCGCTCGGTAGACACCTTGTGCCTCCCAAGTGGATTGCCAACGGGTTTCAATATCCTCTGGATCGTAGTCAGCGTTCACCTTAAAACTCCTGCCGGATTCGGTGGTTATTCGTTGCCAGCGTAGCTGTCCAGAGAAGCCTATGGAATCCACCTGGCATGGTTGATCGATGGCATTTCCGTTGACAGCGTCCTCCAGCAGCCATAATGGCACCCCGCTTCGCTCCCTGTGGGGGCGGTTTGAGGAGGCAATATGGCTAACAGCGCCAGCGCCATGAAGCGGGTTCGTCAAAACGAGAAGCGTCGGCTTCGTAACCGTGTTGTTCACGGATCGTATCGGAATGCAGTGGCCGCTGCACGGGAAGCGATCACCGGGGGTTCCGACCAGGCCGCCACTTTGGTCGCTGAAGCCCGGCGCCAGCTGGACCGAGCAGTCACCAAAGGTGTTCTGCATCGCTCGACGGCGAGCCGCCGGATCAGCCGGTTAGCCAAGGCCCTCGCCAACAACTAACCATGTCGTGAGTCCCCTGGTGGGATCGCTTGATTGAAGACGGGGCCCTATCGAGGCCCCGTTTTTCATGGAGGTCGCAGGATGCAAGCCCAGATCATGGACGCTTTGAAAGAAGCCATGAAGGCCCGAGACAGCGTGCGATTAAGTGCGCTGCGAGCCATCAAGTCAGCGTTGAAAAATCAGGAGATTGATCAGGGGGCAGCGCTGAGCGATGCCGACTGCTTGAAGGTGATCCGCAGCCAAGCCAAACAGGTTGGCGAAACCATCGCTGGCTTTGAAGCCGCAGGTCGTGGCGACGAAGCCGATGAGGCGCGGGCACAGCTGGCCGTGATGGAGACCTTCCTCCCCCAGGCGATGAGTCCCGAAGAGATCTCATCTCTGGTCGCCGAGGCTGTCGAATCCGTGGGTGCGACCTCCATGCGGGAGATGGGCGTCGTGATGAAGGTTGTCACCGCAAAGGCTGCAGGGCGAGCCGACGGTCGTCAGCTTTCCACTGCGGTCAAGGCGGCATTGCAAGGGGGCTAAATGGCCGACCGCGAGGTCATCGAGGCGATCAAAGAGCGCGTTGATCTGGTCGAGTTGATCAGCGAGACGGTGACCCTACAAAAACGGGGCCAAAATTTCATAGGGCTCTGCCCGTTCCATAACGAGAAGACACCCAGCTTTAACGTCAGCCCACAGCGGGGCAGTTACTACTGCTTTGGCTGCCAGGCGAAAGGCGATGTGTTCGACTGGGTTCAAGAACGGGAGTTTTTGAGTTTTCCTGAGGCTCTAGAACGGCTCGCAGCGCGCGCCGGAATCGAGTTGCGCAACCAATCGGGCTCTCGTCAGTCCGCGGGGGCACCCACTGAAGATGATGGCCATCGGCAACGCATCGACGACTGTCGCCACCTTTGTCGAGATGCGAGTCGCCTTTTCCAAGAAGCGCTCGCCGCACCGGTCGGTGCCGCTGCTCGAAACTATCTTCAGGAGCGAGGTATTTCTCGTAAGATGATCGAGGCCGCTGGATTCGGTTTCGCGCCGAACGACGCTCTCAGTCATCTCCAAGCAAGCGAAGAACTTCTGCAGATGGCAGGTCTCATGGTCGGTCGTCGCTTTTTGTTCGGGGATCGCATTGTCCTGCCCCTGCGAGATGAGCAGGGACGCCCCGTCGCTTTTACGGGCCGACGATTTCTACCGGACACTGAGGGGGGTAAATACGTCAACTCCCCGGCCACCCCTATCTTCGAGAAAAGTCGGCTTTTGTATGGTTTGGATCGCGCCCGAAGTGCCCTTCGGGCTCAACGGCCATTAATCCTCGTGGAAGGGCCGTTGGATGGCTTGGCCTTGGCTCAGTACGGGATCGATGGTGCCATTGCGAGTTGTGGTACTTCTTTATCGGCTCATCATGCGCAACTGATCGCTCGTCGAAGTCGTGACGTCCAACCCGTCTTGTTGTTCGATGGTGACCAAGCAGGGCGCGATGCCGCTGAGAAGGCGGCCTTTCTGTTGTTGGGTGCTGGATTAAACCCTCGCGTTCTTCACTTGGCGGAGGGAGAGGATCCCGACAATTGGGTTCGAGCAGTGGGGGAAGAAGAAGCCCGTCGCCGGATCGATTCAGCCCCGGCTGTCCTCGATCAGGTCGCAGCGGCGCTTCAGCGAGCACCGACTCAGACCGTTGATCAACGCAGTGCCCGTGAAACGGAGGCTGGCCGTTGGCTGGCACAGATTCCTGAGGGTGCGCTGCTTAACGCCTTTTCGGATCGGTTGCGGGAGATTCTCGGGCGATTACCGAGCCGATCAATTTCCCNTCGNCCCCGACCTCTCGAAGCGGAGATTCACCAANGGGAAGATCGCCTNGAAGTNCCGCCNCGNCTTCGCCAACTCGGGGAGTCTGAGCCACGGGTAGCGGCCCTCTGGAATCGCTGGTGTTTNACGGTGGAAGCNAGTTACGGTGATCGTTTAGCCCAGTGGGGATTAAGTCTACCCACCATTCGTTTGAGCGGTGGTNTCTTCGGGCCTGTTGGGAATCGTGAATTGCAACANCAGGTCCTGCGATGNCTNAATCAATTGCACGTGCAGGCGATGCGCGTNTTACGGCAAAANGAGGTGGGCCANGAACCCAATNTNGAGGCGCAGCAATTGCTTAANCGNCTGTTCCATCGGGCCCAACCCAGACGACTTCTGGAAGAACTTNTTCGTATGGATGCGGAACTCGACTTGAAAGGTTTGGATCTGGGCGATATGGAGCCGCCGCCTTGAGAAAAGGGGCCCGTAGCTCAACGGTAGAGCACTCGGCTCATAACCGACGGCGTCCAGGTTCGAATCCTGGCGGGCCTACCATCGAAGGAAGGATGTGCTGACTTTGAGCACCGAACTAGAGAATCTGGCGTCATTGCANGCAACCCAAGACCGTATTGATGAAGCTTTATCGGCTCTCGACGAGCTCAAGGCTGAGGTCAGTACGCACAGNGCGGCTCAGGCTGAGTTGCTGAAGAAGCGGAACGATGTACAAGATCGNTTCGATACAGCTCAGCGGGCTTGGCAAGATCTCGAATCAGGGGTGGCCAGCCGTAAGGAAGAGTTGCGGCAGTGGGAAAACCGAATGAATGGGCTGTCTGATTGGCGTGAGCAGCAGGCACTGCAAGCAGCGATTCGGGATCAAAAGCGACAGATTGAGTACGGGGAGCGGGACATCCGAGAGAAAGTCGANCAAGTGACGACCCTTGAGGATGANTACAACGCCGCTCAGGAAGCACTCGAGGGCGTNGAGAAAAAGGTCGCCGCTGGTGAGNAAGCCTATTCCGGGCAGCGCCAAGAGATCGAAAATGANCTGGCTGCTGAATACCAGACCCGGGATCAGTTGGTTTCAGCGTGCACGCCGACGATGAGGCGCCGCTGGGAGAACTTTAGTCGTCGTTCTGAATCCAAGGTGGTGGTCACGGCTCGCGACGGTGTTTGCGGCTCGTGTCACGTGAGCTTGCTGCCGATGGACTGGATTGAAGTGTTGAAGAAAGAAAAGCCGATCGTTTGTTCAGGCTGCTTACGGATTATTGTTCATGAAGACTTTCTGCNCNCCAGTGGTGCTGGTGAGTCGAAAGGTGACATTGAGTCGGCAGCCGATGATGANGGTGAGCCTCAGGTTGAGGCCGGCTGATCTCGGAGGTGCGGGGCCGCGGGGATGACCGCCGGCTTCGTTGGAAGCGGGAGGAAAGTCCGGGCGCCACAGGGCAGGGTGCAGGCTAACGGCCTGTCAGGGTAACCTGAAGGAAAGTGCCACAGAGAATAGACCGCTTCGACTTCGGTCGGAGTAAGGGTGAAACGGTGCGGTCAGAGCGCNCCGCGCTCCGGGAGATCGGAGCGGCACGGTAAACCCCACTCGGCGCAAGGAAGGATCGACGGCGAAGGCGGCCCGCCTCATCGGTCCGATAGAACCGCTGGCGTCTGTAGGTAACTACAGTCCTGGATGAATGGTCATCAAAACAGAACCCGGCTTATACCGCGACCTCGCTCCTCCGAGATCAAGCCCCNTCCTTNACTGGGTTATTTAGCCGCCAATTGNATNTCGAGAACCACCTCGTCCCGGACCAAGTTGTCGGGCTTCCCTTTGTACTCGATGCCCCATTTCTTACGGTTGATGTCGAAGCGGGCCTTGGCGGAAAAGCTGCCCTTTGCCGTGATCTCTGCGGGAAAGCTAATCGTGTTCGAAACCCCTCGCATGGTCAGTGCTCCCGTGACCGTCGCACCTTTGTCGCTGGTCTCNATTGCGTGGGANACGAAGGTNGCCTTNGGGTGCTTCTTCGCCTGCAGNAAGTCATCCGCCTTCATGTGTTTCTCAAACTTCTCCGTCCATTTGCTCCGGCTGTCCCAGTCGCANTAAATGGAGTCGATCTCGACNGANAACGTGAGTGANGCCTTTTCNAGCGAGCCCTCGGCTCCAGGGACAAANTTCCCATTCCACCGATCAAANCGGCAGGTATGNCTCCCTGTCACCTTGCTGCCGGTNAAATGGATGTGACCGGCGAGATCTGTCCCTGAGGGCCCTGTCTCTTTCTTTTCGCCCGCTGCAGCGGGTGNNTCCACGGGGGCTTCGAGTCCAGCAGGCGGGGTTTCCGTNGTGGTTGTGGTGACCTCCTTGTCNGCAGGNGGTGTGGGAACNACTTCTGCGGAGGGCGTCGAATCTGCGGGGTTTTCAGCGCAGGCAGCAACGAACAAAGACAACATAATGANGAGACGCATGGATGCTCCTTTTGGCATTTCCGGCACGGCAGCCTATGAGTTTATGGACTAAATGGANAGCGCATGAAGTCCTATCGNTTTCGTAACCCCAACTATCGCTTCCGAGANCGAATTATTTCGCTGGTTCACCTGGTTGCTCTNAGCCTTGTTCTTANNTTTTCCGGTGTCGTGATTGGCAGCGGNCTCCTTATTTTNTTGCCCTTTGGTCGTCAGCGTCGATTGGNCTATGCCAACTGGAGTATGGGGNCCTTGGCCGAGCTTTGCCTNCGNGTCTGCGGTCATCGTTGGCGCTTTCAAGGAGCGAGCCTCCCAACCCATCAGGCCATCTTCGTCGCCAANCACAGTTCGACGGTGGATACCTTTCTCATGCCCAGCTTGTTTCCGTCGAGAACCAGNGTGATTGCGAAGAAGGAGATCATTTGGTTTCCCATCATNGGCCAATTGGTNTGGTTGGCTGGTTTTCTGTTGATCGATCGCCAGAACCCAACTCGGAGTGCGGCCAGCCTGCAACAGCTTGCGAGGCGCATCACCCAGGATCGCATCAACCTTTGGCTNATGCCCGAGGGAACCCGCAGCCGGGACGGGCANTTGGCNCGGTTCAAAACAGGGTTTGTTCACCTTGCGGTCGCCACCAGGCTGCCCGTGGTGCCAATCGTACTGCACGATACTTACCAGCTGTGGCCAGCAGGGACCCTTCNGTGTCGAGCTGGTGAGGTTATCGTGGAGGTTCTGCCGACGATCGATACCGGTGGTTGGCAAACCGATGACGCNCGCCAACTGGCTTCGATGGTGCGTGAGCAAATTCGTGACCGGCTAGAGACCGGTCCGCTGGGAGCGTCCTCAGCGCAGTAGGCTACCCAACTGCATGGCGAGGGCCATGTTTCCACCAACCTGCAGACGNCCGGTCATGAANAGTTGGGGACCGGCAACCTCCCCAGTGACCATGCCAAGGAAGTCCTCGGCGGTCACGGTGATGGTGCACTCGGCATCTTCGTCCGTGCCTTCAGCAACCGTTCCTTCACCCATGTTCACGATCCATTCGCCACCACCGTCTCCGGTCACGTTGAATTGATAAACGGCGGCGTTGGGGCCTCCAGCTGCGGCTGCAGCGGCTTTGGCAATGCGATCGGTAAAGACCTCAGCAGGGGTCATTTGCTGCTCCTCGGTAGGGTTGCGCCGCACCATGGAGTTTTGTTTCGGAGCCGTCAACCCGGGGCTGAACGGTAGTGATCACGGTTTCGTGGAATCACCCAGGCNGAAATCAGCCGGACGTCCTTTCAGACCAANCCCCAGNGCCCAAGAANCAAAAGTGAGTCCTGCCNATTGAAAGCCACGTCGGATTCGATCGCTGCGTGCCTGCAAGAGTCCNCTGGCAAAAACGATGGGGGAGGTCGCCAGNAGCGCATAGTGCCATCGTTGNCTGGCAGGAAAGCCAAGCTGATCAGNCAATTTTTTGCCGAGTAANTGGCGACTGAGGGCGTANAGGGCTCGGCGACTCAGNAGAAAGGGCGGCTTTGCTTGCAGCGCGTCGATGACTGCGTGGGCAAGCTGACGAGAGTTGCCGTCTGGATTTTGCAGATGAGAGGTCAGCTTCGCCTGCAGCCGGAAAGCCTCCTCGACCGTCGCGGGCAACAAGTGTTGATCAAGACCNAAGAAGTAGCCTGCTNTACGCCAGAGATGATGATAATCCTGAGCGGTTTCCCGAGGGATGAACAAACCCAGTCGTTTTAAGCCATTGAGGACGCCGACACCGAACATACCCAGGGTAAATGCCATCTCCGCTTGGTTGATGGNATTTGTGATCCCATGTCGAAGGGCATGAAAGCGAACAAAAGCATGCATGAGGCGGACCTTGAGCAGGGTTCGGTGACCCATTCTGCCGGGGGTCAGGCTTCCCTCAACTGCGCAATCGAAGACCATCTGACCGGTTTCGAAGATGCGTCGAGAGGTCGTGTCAGCCAAACGGCCTGTTTCCGTAAGGATCCGGGCGATGCCGGGAGCCGTGTAGCTTTCGATCAGACCGCNAACGAGAAAACTGGCTGATACGGGAAGGGCCTGCATCGCCAGTTGGNGCTGTCCCCGAATCACCGCATCCCAATCGACCCAGTCAGGAGGTGTGTCGACATGATGAAAAAAGCGTTCAAGGGCGTCCCGTTGTTGGGCGCTGAGTGGCGCTCTTCGATACAACCGTTGGAGTTCGGTGAAGGTGTCTTCGCCCGGCTGTCTTTGGTGTTCCATCAAGCAATGGATCGCTGCATCAGCCAACGGATCCATTCGCTTTTCAAAGGCATGAAAGCCGGAGGGTGTCGACCAGGGGGGTACGGGCATAGTCCTTCATGCCCGTCTTTCTCTGACTTTGTGAAGTCATGGTCACGTTGTGCTAGGGTCGTGGCGATGGCTTCCCGTGCTGATACCAATTTCTGGAGAGACGACGATGGCGAAGAATCCATGGCAACAGCGTTGGGATGAGGGCAGAATTGGATTTCACATGGATCAAGTTCATCCATGGTTGAGACAGCATTGGGCTGGTGTGACTGTAAAGAGTCACCACCGAGTCCTGGTTCCATTGTGCGGCAAAACCCTCGATTTACGCTANTTNGCNCAAGGCGGNCACCCCGTGGTGGGCGTTGAAATCGTCCCCGAAGCGATTCAACANTTTTATCAGGAGTGGTCTGTGGTGCCGGAGANCANTGAGTTTGAAGGAGGTCGCCGATTTAGCGGCAATCGTGTCACACTGTATGAGGCAGACTTCTTTCACGTCGAGCCCAAAGANNGCCCTTTTGACGCTTGGTACGATCGTGCAGCGCTCGTTGCTTTACCCTCCTCCGANCGACCCGCTTANGTCTCGAGACTGATGGAGCTAACTGGGGACNAAGCAAGCGGTCTCCTCATTACGTTTGATTACCCACNGGAAGAGATGGAAGGACCGCCCTTCGCCCTTCCCGANGACGAAGTTGAAGCCTTATTCGCAGCNACATGCNNCGTGGAGCGACTGGATTTTGAGGATCTNACNGCCGAAGACAGCAGGGACCTGAGTCGATGCAANCGNTCGGTCTTCCGGCTGCGTCGCCGCTAACTATCGGAAGTGAACAAGCCCGACCGCATCCAAGTCAAAACCAGCGGTCGGAGCTTCTCCTTCCTCACTGAGATCACGGATCCGAACGAACCGNACGGCTTCCAAACCCAGGTCCTCAAGATCGAAGGGGTCGCCACCACTTTGGCTCGGATCCAGCGGCGTGCTTTCCTCGAGCCCTCGGATCAGTACGGGCGACCAGCCGGCGCAGCCGAGGGGCTCTTCGTCCATTTCCACCGGCTCACAGGGAAAGGTTGACCATTCCACCCCGTCCGAGCTGACACTGACTTCAGCCAGTTCCTGGAAAATCTTNCCANCNGTTCCTCGCAACCGAAAAGGATTCTCGAAGACGATGAAGTCGACTCCCGGACCATCGATGCACTCTCGGGGGCCAAAACTGAGGGTGATTTCGCCCCCAACACCCAGGCTCAGGACATCGATCCCACCGCTGTATTCGCCTCCTCCCATCGGAGGACCNAGAACGATGTCGGGCAGTCGGCTGTCACCAAAACCCGCGCCNGGACCTGGTTGNAAATCCACGACTTCAGTTGCGAAAGGCAGCGCAGCGTAATCCATGTCCTCCCCACCGGTTGGCTCNNGGGGCGCGGAGCCGCAGCNGANCACCAACAGGACCCANGNGATACGCANCACCGATCTCCTTGTTACGCCGGGAAAANCAAATGGACCCNTTGGGCAGGNAAATCGAGAGATTTTTGGNNCAAACTTGATGGTGACCCCTTGTTGAGTCGGCGGACATTGGCCAGTATGNCANCCTTCGGAGTTCTTCTTATGCCTCGTCCTCATGGATCGCTNATCGCCCTGGTTCTGTGNCTCTTTGCTGCCTGTCCAAATCCGTCAATCGTTGGNCCTGNAGATCCCGGAGGAGGCGGCGACACNGNGACNNCCCAGGCAACCGGTTACTGTGGTGATGGTGAGGTAAATGGTGATGAAGCCTGCGACGATGGCAACAGTGAGGATGCAGATGCTTGCCGCAACAGTTGCAGTTTAGCCGCTTGTGGAGATGGGCTGGTTCGACAGGANCTGGAACCAGGTGCTGATGGCTATGAAGCCTGCGATGATGGCAACAGCGTGGATGAGGACCGCTGTTTGAACAATTGTGAGGAGGCTCGTTGCGGTGATGGAGTCACGCGCACCGATTTGCCTGACCAGCATGGCGATTATGAGGCCTGTGATGATGGCAATGAAGCNGACGACGATGGTTGCTTATCGGGGTGTATCTCAGCGTCCTGCGGTGATGGGATTCAGCGCCTTGATTTGAGTGAGGGAGAGACAGGTTTTGAAGCCTGCGATGATGGCAATGAGATCGATGAGGATCGATGCCTGAGCGATTGCAGTTTGGCCCGTTGTGGTGATGGCATTCTCGGACCGGGTGAAGCCTGTGACGATGGCAATGAAGAGGCGGACGATGATTGTGTCGAGTGTCGGTCGGCGAGTTGNGGTGNNGGGATNGTCCAAGANGGNGTTGAAGCCTGCGACGACGGCAACGATGATGACACCGATGATTGCCTNCGGGACTGCATCGCCGCCTTTTGTGGCGATGGTTTTGTTCGTTCCGACCTCCTTGAGGGAGAAGAGGGCTTCGAGGCCTGCGATGACGGCGACANCGACGACAATGACGAGTGCACCTCTGTCTGTGCTTTGCCCCGGTGTGGAGATGGGCATCTNCGTGCTGGTGTNCAGTGGGGAGCCGAGGGGTACGAGCAGTGTGACGATGGCAATACGGATCCAGCNGATGGTTGTGCCGCAAACTGCCTGNGCGAGGAATGTGGCAACGGTATTCAAGANCCGACAGAAGCTTGCGATGATGGCAACCAGCGTGACCATGACGCCTGTCTCAATAACTGTGAGGCAGCTCGTTGTGGCGATGGGATTCACCGGGTGGACTTGGCGGAGGATGCCGAGGGGTACGAGCAATGCGACGACGGCAATGAAGAACTACGGGACGCCTGTCTCAATGATTGCACGGTGGCTCGCTGTGGTGATGGGCACCATCGTTTGGATCTGCAACCCGGTGAAGAGGGCTTCGAAGCTTGCGATGATGCGGATGGTGTGGACGAAAATGTGTGCACCAATGCCTGTGCTTTGGCCCGGTGTGGAGATGGCATTCGGCGCGTTGACGTCGCCGTCGGTTCGCCTGGTTACGAAGAATGCGATGACGGTAATCGCAGCCAGACGGATGATTGTTTGGTCACCTGCGAGAGTGCGGGTTGCGGCGATGGGCATGTTTGGCTGGGGGAAGAGCGTTGTGATGACGGCAACGAGAACGAAGAGGATGCCTGCTTAGAGGGCTGCATCCCAGCTCGCTGTGGTGATGGGATTCAGCGGCGAGATTTACGACCTGGCGATGCGGGGTTTGAAGCCTGTGATGATGGCGATGGTGTCGACACCAACGAATGCACCAACAACTGTGGTCGGGCGGAGTGTGGCGACGGCATTGTGTGGGCTGGTCGGGAGCGCTGCGACGATGGCAATGACGATAACGGAGACGCCTGCCTCGTGGGCTGCCAGCCGGCGATTTGCGGCGATGGTGAGGTCTGGCGAGACAACGAGCGTTGCGACGATGGGGACGGCATCGACGGCAACGAGTGCACCAATGCCTGCAATCCCGCCCGTTGTGGTGATGGAATCATCTGGGATGGTGAGGAGGATTGCGATGACGGTGACGATGACGAGGGTGATGAATGCCTAAGTAACTGCCGCATTGCGGACTGCGGTGATGGTGAGATTTTCCGTGATGTCGAAGTCTGCGACGACGGTAATAATGATCAGACCGATGATTGTCTCAACGACTGCACCGAACCGACTTGCGGCGATGGTTTTATTTATGACGGGGTCGAGGGTTGTGATGATGGTGACCGGATCGACGGCAACGATTGCACCAACGCCTGCAACCCCGCCCGTTGCGGTGACGGAATAACGTGGGCGGGCCGTGAAGAATGCGACGACGAAAATGACGACGACCAAGACGCCTGTACGAATGCGTGCGATCACGCCATTTGTGGTGATGGGCTCGTTTGGCGTGGGGAAGAGCAGTGTGACGACCGCAACGGTATAGATACCGATGCGTGTACCAATGCCTGCAATAATGCCCGGTGTGGCGATCGCATTGTAGGGCCTGGCGAGGAATGCGATGACGGTAATGGTAACAACAACGATCAATGTACCAACTCTTGTCGGAACAACCCCGGAAATGATGTCAGCAGCGGTGGGTCGGTCTACTATGGACACCATGGTAACTGCGGCGGCTGGAATGGTTGTGGTAGCGCAGCGACCTGTGCCCAATGGGCTTGCGAGATCAACGGTTACACACGGGTGGTTTCTCACGGACCGGGTTCCCCCCACCAAGCGCCGGCCTGTGGTGGTGGACAGACTTGGCACTTGTTCAGCGGTCGAGGGAACCTGGACCGAGGATGGGGTGGCGGTCGCTGTGGGAACTGTCCGGTCATGGGTGTCACGAACGTTCGTTGCGAGTAGTGAAACGATAGCGTTTCGAAGCCAGTGGGACACATTGATCTCTCGAAGCTCACAACACTGAGGCTACAGAAGGAGTTAACCTGATTGGGTCGAACACGAGGACCAGGACAGTGGAGCGGGGGCAGCACGTTTCTCATTGGCAACTCGACTGAAATCAACACCGCCACCCGCAGGCTGAAGAACGGCGGTTGATCGGAATTCTGCGGAGGGGGCTAATGCCCTGGCGATTTTTCGGCTATATTCTCCG
>NZRT01000068.1 GCA_002696345.1 Myxococcales bacterium | reverse complement strand
AATCACCTGTGGAATCACCGGAGCGGTCCTCGGATAAATTGGGGTCGCACAATAATAAGTGGCAACAACGTGCTCGCCTTGCCAAACCTCCATGTCTAGAATCGTAGAGGGAGCGCCCAGGTCACCGGCACACGTGAGATCTCCCTCGGCCGATAGATTGCAACGATTCAACCGGCCTACAGCAACATGGGTAGAGGGTGGCTCATCAATACGTACCGCTCTCGTCACCGGGTTTGTACAGAGCCCCTCGTCCCGCTCCTGATCCGATATCCGGTGTCCCCAACAGACCTGATGACCTGCTTCCGTTAGGGCGCAGGTTTCAAGGTGCCCAGAACTAAACTGAGTAAACAAATAAGGCGGGGAACAGTCATTGGGACAAGCATCTTCATTGATGTCATTCGCGTCGTCACAAGCTACACCGTGATCGACCCGACCGTTGCCGCACACTTCTTCGAGACAATTCGGTGAACAGCCATCGCCAGCTTCTGCATTCCCATCGTCGCATTCCTCAAAGTCTAGGTCACCCGCAACCTCTCTAAAAAGATTCTGCCTTTTAACGAAGCCATCACCGCAGCGATGATTGCGGCAACTGGGGGCACACCAAATTAAGGCGTGTTCATCATCACCCGAGTCACATTCTTCGCCAGCTTGTAACAGGAGATCACCGCTGTTGGATTGGTCTCGGCTGCAGGGCATGCGGTGACGAGGAGTGTGATGAGTAGACAGAATCGCATGGAAACATTTCCTGTGTTGGTCGGCCTATAGCGAAAGAGACCGTGGAGAACGTCATCGTACGGTACACGGTGACCGGGCGGCGCCGAACGTGACAGTCTGTAGAGGGGTTGGAGCAGACATGCACGGCTTGTTTCAGGTTCATGACCAGCGGTCTTAGGGGGATGCTCCCGAAAGAATCCATGACGACAAAATCCGCAATTGGCACGCATCCAATGGTTGCCCTGGAGGCATGCGACCACCGATGATATCATCGGCATCCTGTACCTTTGCCCACAGATAGCTGTCTTCCAAAGACCCTGGGACGACCAGCGGCTTTGACGTCTGTTGGGATTCAGTCTGGGTCAAGCGAGCGTGAAGATTGTTGCCACCAAGATAGAGATCAGCCGCTTGATCCGTCTCGCCATGACAGCCAGATCCATTGCAACTCGTCGCAAAGACGTCATCTCGGACGATCCCGAAGGGAGCAGTCACACCTTCGGGAATCGAGCAGTCTTCCACTTCGATCTCGACGGCTCGCATGCGCTCGATTTCCTCGAGATTGAGAGGTCGACTTTTGTATTCCCCCTCATGCCCGATGAGGACCGTCGGTTCCCCATCTCGGGTTTGCACTTGGTCCAATCGCCATCCCGCTCCGTTTCCGTCGACTTCGATGTAGCGATCGGTTCCGAAGCCAACCACCTGGTCGAAGCGTTCTGCGTTCTCAGCGTCCCCTGGCACGGTATGACAGCGCTCGCACCGCATGAACGGGCTCCAGCGTTGAACGGTGTGTGGGTGGTAGGCTCGGTGCCCATTGCCATTGGGCTCCAAACGCTCACCATTACGCATGGGTCCCGTCCGAACTTGCTTGTCGATCACGGTGGTTCCATCGCCGTCGACGGCGGTAAAGAACATCCGTTCTGTCGGCATTGACGGGGTGATTTTACCATCGGTTGAGAGCAAGAGAATCAGGTCATCTGTACTGACCCATCGCCGGCTTCCCGAGATTTGACCGGGCGTTGATACCCCGGTGATAAGGCTTCTCTGAACCCGTCGCATGTCCACATTCACATGGCAGCCGTAACAGGTGGGTAACCAGCCACTGTGGCAGGCGTCGCAGGACAGTCGATCCATATGCGAGAAGCCATCTTCATCCCTGCCCATGGATTTGTGCAGGAAGGAATCGTGTCCAGCCCCTGCAATGACTCGAGAAATCTGCGTTACTTTAAGGCGCTTTTTCTTCACTTTGGTTGTGAGCCAAACATCCCCCTGAGCGTCTCGATGTAAATTCTTCATGGGATTACCCAGACGGGTCATTAAATCCGACTCTTCATCGGCACTGCCATGACAGGTTTCACAGCGGACTTCGGTCGCCATGTTGGTATCGTTGTAGAGGTGTCCATCACCATGCACGTCGTGGGAGGTGTGACAATCTACGCAGTCCATACCGGCTCGGAAGTGTACATCCGCCGGTGTTTCATCCACCGAGTTACGATTGTCCTCATCGGTGATGTAGAAGCTTGCGTCATGCCCATGTAGAGCTTCCCCTAAGAAATCCGCATGTTCGGGGTTCAAACCAGCGCCTGCCCCAGGCCGATACCCCTTAAAAGAGGGACCGATCCGAGCGCCTCGGTAATGGCAATGAAGACATTGGTCGGTGGGGATCGCGTTTGTGAGTCGATGCTTCTCGGGGTGCGGCGGTGATTCCTTGTCGATCATTGGATCGTCCGACTGACTGCGCCCATCGTCTCGATACGGCATGTGGCATCCTGTGCAGCCGGAACTCCGGTAATCTCCCTGAAACTTGTTGTCGCCGAAGTTCCATAAATGACAACGCATGCAGGCTTTGGTGAGGTACAAATCTTGGAATGGGCCGATCGAGGTTTCGCCCGCTTGGATTCGGGGCTCTTCCATCCGAGTGAGTGCGCCGACAGTTCCCGGGATCGCACCCACTGCGAAAGTGGGGTCACGGACGTCGTAAATTCCCTTTAAGGCATTGTGTGTTCGTTGCCGGCCTGCCCGGTACCTCGCCACACCAAGTTCGCCGGAAAAGGTCGCCATCTGATTCGTTTTTACCGTTTCAATGATCTCAGTGTGGCACGGGCCGCAGCTTGTTTCTGCCACCCTTAAGTCCCCTGGATTGATGAAGCGAAGATAGTCGATGTCCACGACATCCAACTCGCCGTGGGTTAAATTTTTCAGGAATCGTTCTGCATTGGGTCCCGGCTGGACGTGGGCATCGCTCATCTTGGGTTGGCTGCTGTCGCCGCCATGGCAATCGGTGCAACTCAAGTTGCGCCCGTCAACCGGAGGGTGTGCCTGCTCGATGCCATGAGCGCTTCCGTCAGCTTCAAGGGGCCGGTGGCAGGCTAAACACGACCCTCGATCGACGGTCAATGCGAGTTCAGCAGGCCCTGGACAGGCGGCGAGCCAAAGCAATGCAGGAAGGAGACGCCGCATGGGTTACCCCGGCTGCAATATGATCTGCCTTCGGTCCGAAACCGTCCGATCCTGAACACGGAACGTGATGTTTAGGGGTTGCTCAGACCCGTATAGGCTTTCAAGGTGACCGGCGAGGTCATCGCCTCGATAGGAGATGGGGATGGGGATATCGTATGCCTCCAAATAACCTTCTGCTGTTCGAGCCAAGCGAAGATCATACTGCGTTTCACCAACGGAGTTATCTTCACCCAGACCCGCTTGTATTCGCCCTAAGCTCCGCATGCCGTTCACTCGAATCGACAAGTGGACCCAGACCCCCCCCTGAAAGCCGTGGATAATGTGCATCTCTCCACCGGATTCAACCTCGGTGAAAAGTTGCTCTTCGACGACCCCCGGAATGAGCCAGGGATCCCCTTCAAACTCTACGGTATCTGAATCCAGATCCCGATCGGTCTCAATGTCTGTAAAGTAGGGAGCATACGCTTCCCCACATCCGGTCAAGAGAAGACTAATGCCGAGAAACCATCTCTTCATTCGTATTCTCCCAGCCAAAGGGTCAACGGTTGACGGTCCACCGTCATCCCCTTACGAGTTTTTTTACCACACAACGCTTCGATTGCCCGTTGAAATTTAAAATTCCAAAACGATCATTTGCTGGCGTGGTCACCAAAATACAGGAGTCAGATTAGTGCAAAGCCCACCTGCCTTCAAATCCATTGACGCTATCGTCACAAAATCCCGTCTTGATGAGGGGTGGAACCCTTTTGTTCTGGATGTTCGAGAGGCATCAGAGGCCGCGATTTCGTCCCTGGATTTCACGGACCAACTTCAGCCTCACACAAGGGTTCATTTGCTTGCAGAGACGCTGCCCACCGATCGGGATATTTTGGTGTACTGTCGTAGTGGTGGCCGCAGTGCCTTTGCGTGCGAAGTTTTGAACCAGCTTGGTCTCTCACGCTTGTACAATCTCGAAGGCGGCATCAATGGCTGGGCTCAGACTGTCGATCCAAGCTTGAAGGTCTACTGACCAGCCCGCCTTAAGGCGCCTCGCTGTGGTCCACCAAAGCATCGCTCGGGTTGGCCCCTTTTTGAATCGCTTGGAAGCCGAAAACAGCGATCAGAATGGCTAATGCCAGCAGAACAAGGGTGGCGACCGGGCCGCCCAAGCTCTGGTGATCTGTATCGTTGTGCTGCTGCCCTGTGCGGGGGTGCTCGATACGATCGCTCGATTCTCCGTGGGCTGGAGGTTGGTTTTGATAAGCGTCATCGGCTTCTTGGTTTGATGCCTCTGACTTACGAGTGAGCAATTCGGACGAGATCAGGCGAGTTGGCTCTTCTGCGCCATTGGACTCGAAATCCTCGGTTTCTGCTGCAAGAGCAGTGTCCGCGTTCCTTGGAGCCACTTGGCCTTGGACCTTGTCGACGGCGGCAATGACGGTCGCTTCTTCGGGCGCCACCGTGGTCGTGTCGACCTGAGCGGTGGCTGCAGAGGCTTCCTTTGTGTTGCGATGAGGATTGCCAATGAAGTCCCCATGTTCCCACCAGTGTTGGAAGTCTTCACTGGGCAGTCGGCCGCCGACGACACGTAGGCTGTTGCCCAGAGCTCGTGCCAGTTGATTGCAGTCATCAAATCGGGCCGACGGCGCTCGTTGCAAACAACGCATGATAATCGACGATAAGCCATCTGGTAGATCGGTCGCGAGTCGACCCAAATGAGGAACATCTGCCTTTTGGATTCGAGTCAGTATACCCAAATCACTTTTGCCATCGAAGAGGCGCCGGCCTGACAGGAGTTCGTAAAGGACGATTCCTAAGGTGAATTGGTCACTTCGACCGTCGAGGGGGCGTCCTTCCACTTGTTCAGGGCTGAGGTATCCTAGTTTGCCTTTCACAATCCCAACACGGGTTTCGACTTGATTACTGGTGGCCCTTGCGATGCCAAAATCGAGGAGTTTGGCATCCCCCGTTTGGGTGATCATGATGTTTTGCGGGCTCACATCTCGGTGAACAACTTTCAGGGCATTACCCTCATAATCTGTCAGATCATGGGCGTAGGCGAGCGCCTTCGCAATGTCGATGGCCATGGCCAGCACGATAGGGATCGGAAGTTGCCCTCGATTTTGTACCAACTCGTGAAGTTCCGAACCCTGCACATGCTCCATCACCAAATAGAGGACATCATCTGCGTTTCCGAAATCCTCGACACGGACGATGTTCGGGTGATGTAGAAGACCCGCTAGTCGAGCCTCGTCTTCGAAACGAGTGACAAACTCGGGCTGCTTCGCCATGTGTTCGTGGATTTGTTTGATCACCACGCGCTGGGTGAAATTCCCAGGGCCAGACTTCTCGGCCAGCCAAACCGTCCCCATTCCACCGGCTCCCAGCAACTCCACTTTTCGATAGCGCGAGGCAAACAACTCGCCATCTTGCTCGCTTCGAGGATTGGTGGGATGAGCCACAGGTTGCTCCGTTATCGAGTCGCAGATTAGGTCTCATTGAATCAACTGTCACCACCTGTACCCGTGTTTTCCAACCGACCTCTCGGCTTGTTCGGTCGCTTGGTGCTTTGGGTGCTCGGCTGGAAAGTTCGTGGAGACTTGCCCACACAGAAAAAGCTGGTGCTCATTTTGGTGCCCCATACGTCGAGTTGGGACTTCGCCATTGCCATCGCTACCCGATGGGCGTTGGACTTGGATGCTCGCTGGATCGGCAAGAAAGAATTATTTCAAGGGCCGCTTGGACCCATAATGCGCTGGATGGGTGGCGTGCCGGTGGACCGCAGCCGGGCAGAACACGTCGTCGACGAGGTGGTGAAACGCTTCGAAGGATCGGAATCCTTTTGGTTGGGTATCTCACCGGAAGGAACTCGGAGTTACACCGAGCGCTGGAAGACGGGATTCTACCGTTTAGCGTTGCGCGCAAAGGTCCCCCTTTGGTGTGCATCACTCGATGCAAAAAACCGATGTCTTGATCTTGGTATTGTGATCGATCTGACGGGTGATGAGGCGACCGATATGGCTCGTATCCAGAGTTACTACAGCGACGTCACTGCCATTCACCCTGAGCGCTTTGGGCCGGTCCGCCTGCGTTTGCCCGAAAATTCATCTGATTCCGGTTGATTCGTAGCATGGGAAGCTACGCTGGTATTCGCCGCCTGGTTCAAATCCTCTGTTCCGCATTTTTCCGGGAAATCGAGGTGATCGGTGAGGACAACGTCCCCAGATCTCGAGGCGTTCTTTTCATCGCCTGGCATCCCAATGGAATGTTGGATCCCATGCTGTTGGTGGCCACGGCACCTCGCCACCCGCGTTTTGGAGCACGTCATGGGATTTTCCGTTGGCCGGTGTTGGGTTCTCTTCTTCGCAAGGCGGGTGTGGTTCCCGTGTATCGAGCCATGGATCTTCGAGGTGGACATTCTGCGCCGGATGTAAAGGCTCGAAATGCGGCGAGCCTGACGGCACTCGCCGAGGTCCTGGCATCAGGGGGCATCGCTGGGCTTTTTCCTGAAGGTGTTAGTCACGATGCGCCGCACCCTCAAGATCTTCGAACGGGCGCTGCGCGGATTTACTATGAAGCTCGGGACCTTTGCTCAGGCGTTGAGCGGCCCCTCATTATTCCCGTGGGTTTGCATTATGACCGAAAGGCATTGTTTCGTTCCAAGGCACTCGTGGTTTATCATCCGCCGATNGAGTTGCCAGAGTCTNTGGATCGGGANCCCTCGCCTGGGGAAGACGATNCNGTGGGCAGGCGTCGAGCTCGNGAATTGACAGCGCTCATGGACCAGCAACTGCAGTTGGCGGTGATGGCGACGANCGACTGGCAAACGCATCATTTACTNCANCNAACGCGNAAGCTGGTGCGGGCGGAGCGGGCGTTTCGGGGGGGNGGCATNCCCGGGGCGAGCAAAGGTGAAAGAGCGTATNTTAGGCTTTCGAAGAGTGTGGCTTGCNCATCAAGCACTCGAAAAATCATGTCCCGGCGCCGTGGATGCATTGNGATTCGACGTTCAGGCGTACCAAGNNGACCTCCGTGCGCTGGGACTGAAAGACCATGAACTCGATAANNCACCCGCTTTTGCTAACTGGGGAATCAGCTTTCTCCTNNTCATCCAACTCGTGTTCAGTCACCTGCTTCTTCCGCCGTTGATGGCTGTGGGTTATTTGGTCAACGGCCCCGTCGCTCTCTTGCTCCGTTTGNTTTGCTGGGTCTTNGCGTCCGAGAAGAAAGATTACGCGACCATTAAACTCNTCGCGGGTGCNGTCATCTTTCCNGTAACTTGGTTGGCAATCGGCATGNTCTCGGCTCGATACTTTGATGAGATTCGCACCTTCTATCCGACCCTGCCGGGAGCGCCTTGGAGCCTCGGCGTCTTCTGCTCTGTNTTGGCGGTTCTCGGGGGTGTCCTTGCGGTTCGTAATCTTCGACTTGCTCAGCGTATGCGACGTGCTGTGCGGGTGCGTTTGACTCGACGCCGACAGATAACAGCGATTGAGCATCTCCGATCCACTCGGGCTGCGATCTACGATCGCTTGATGACGGCGAGTCATGAACTGGATCTACCNGGNGANGTCGCTGCCGACGGNCGGATTATCGACGACGGCGTCGGGAGCGCTTCTTTTTCTTCGTNGGCGCNGCCGGAGCGATAATCANAGGTTCCTCCTGAGGTNCCTTTTCCTCCGCCACCGGTGTTTGNGGNGGGGCGGGGATGGGTGGCTCTGANGACGTGAAAACCCACAGGGCGATCGCCACCAGCAGTACCAATGCAATGCCGACGACCACAGCCTTTGTTGGCTTCTGCGTGGGGNCCTTTGTGTCTTCGCTGCGNAGACGAGCCANTTCACGCATTTCTGAGGTGGCGATTNGGGTTCTTGGTTCGACCTCTTTCGCGGGTTCTTCNAGAGCCCTCGAGCGCGTTTGGGTGCTCGATGACTTNTGNCGTCCACGGGATTGAACCAGATCTTCCGAGAGCATGGGGAGCCTTCGACCTTCNNCGGGTAGCGTGGCTAACCAGCGTTGCAGGTCTTCACCCTCCATCCGACCCCCTAGNCTCTCTAGGCTTTGGTCGAGGAGNTTCGCNANGCGACCACAGTCCGCATGNCGATAACGGGGAGCCTTNGCTGTGCATTGGGCAATGGCTTTTGCAAGTTGCTGTGGGGCTTCCGGATTCATGCGGTTCACCGCNGGAACCCAGCACTTTTTGACCGCNTTCAAGGTTTCGACATCGTCGGCCCGCATGAACAAGCGAGCACGACAGAGCATTTCCCAGAGCACCACACCGAGAGAGAACTGGTCACTTCGTGGGGAAACCACACTGCCNTCTAACTGTTCAGGGCTAAAATAACTNACNTTGCCTTTGATGACGCCCGCTGCCGTCTTTTGCTCGTTTGTCCTTGCTCGAGCGATGCCGAAATCCAGCAGCTTTGCTTGTCCNAACTCAGTGAGCAGGATGTTGTCGGGAGAGACATCTCGATGGACGATCTCCAGCGCGTCCCCATCGGCGCCTTTCAACTCGTGAGCGTAATGAAGNGCACGAGCAATATCCGTCCCGATTTGCAGAACCAACCTTAANGGCAAGCCNACTCCCGCCGCCAGTGCTCGTTCNGAGAGCGATTTTACGTCGTGTCCCGTGATGTGCTCNAGAACGATGTAGGGACGCCCTTCTTCCTCGCCAAAATCTTCGAGGCGGACGATGTTCGGATGGTTGAGCAAGCTCGCCAGGCGAGCCTCGTCGTGAAAACGCTCCACCATGTGAGGGTCATCAGCTAAATGTTGATGGATTTGTTTGATCACTGTTTGCCGCTGGAAGCCACTGGGNCCCCGCTGACGAGCCAAGAAGACCTGGGCCATGCCTCCTTGACCGAGCCGCTCAATNATTTCGTAAGGGCCGATGGAATCCACGCCGACACTTTGAAGCTGGTGCGTCAGGTTGGCAAGNCCNTGAGGTTAAGCGTTTGGCTCGGCGGAACCGACCACGACCTGTTTCAGATCCCAGACAGGTCCTGCGACGAACGAGAGAGGATCATCTGCGAATGCGGGNGCATTTTTTTCATGGAAAGCATGNCCCCAGATGTTGAGNACCCAACCGAAGGCAAAGATNCCTGCNGACCAAATCCAGGGTGNCTGATGNACCGGCAGAATGAAGAGTCCAATGGCTGAGCCAGCGATTAAGGGGATTCCCCAGATGTGAAGAAGACGNTTGGTCTTGTTGCTGTGCGTCGCCTCGTAGAAATCGATGGCCGCCTTCCAACGGGCCTGGAAGCCGCCTTTGAAGTTTGGTCTGCGTTGCCGCCAACAGTGTTCCAACATGAGGTTGCCGCCCATGAAGACAGCCAGTCCGACCCACTTGTAGCCAACGAAAAGAAGGGTCATGCCAGCGACAACCATGAGGACATAAAGGCTGCGGAATGCAGATTTTTTGGGGGCTTTTGACATTTTTCGCCCTCTCTCTGATGTCCTATCGTACCTTCGACGGCCAATGGCTACCACCCCCGGCCCCCATGAGGGCGTCTAAAGGGATTCAGAGGTTGATCAAACTCGTTTCACCGCGGCGTTGGCCGAGGCGGCAAGCGTTTCAAACGGCGGCCCTGCTGGCTCATGAAGGGCGGTAACACGAGTTCCGTATCCTTCATCTTGGGGCGCCGATCAGCGGGAAGAAAAGAGGTCGCCGACTTGGCTGATGACTTGCCGGGTGTCGGCACTTTATTCTGATCTCTGGCCAGATGCCATTGGAACCTCCTTTCTCCGTTGTCAGTCCTTTGCAGACGTCCGGCAACGGCGGTGCGGGAATGCAACAGGACGCATTAATCTTATAACGGGGGGCGACCCACGGGTTGAGGAAGGCTCAATCCTTTGCTAGCTGGCCGGCGTTTGTTGAGGAGTCGAACTGTGATTTGGTTGCTTTCCCTCCTGCTGCTTGCTGCTCCTGCAGATGAGTTGCCGGAAATGATTCCGCTCTCGGAGTTGCCGACGACAGGCAAACCTGCGGCGGACTTTTCTTTGCCTCTGTTTAGCGGTGGTACCTTCAAACTCAGCGCTCAGCGCGGCAAGCCCGTGATCATTAGCTTTTGGGCGTCTTGGTGCGGTCCTTGTCGAGAGGAACTGCCCGAACTCAATCGCTTCGCCAACAAACGCAAAGACGTGGTGGTGGTGGCGGTGAACACCGACCGAAATCGCAGTGCGGGAGAGCGCTTCTACAAAGAGCTCAAACTAACCCTACCCGCCGTCTACGATGAGAACAGCGCTGCCATCAGCAACTACGACGTCGAGACCTTTCCGACGACCTACGTGATCGATCAGCAGGGCACCGTGGTGCTCCGAAGCTCGGGATACAACAGCAAGTATGGGCTGAAGCCTTTGTTTAACTTCGTCAACCGCCTTCAGGGCAAACAGCGATAAGGGGATGCCATGAGTGTTGCTGACGAACTCAAGAAACTGGCAGAACTTCGGGATTCAGGGGTCCTCTCCGATGAGGAGTTTGCCGAGCAGAAGGCTCGTTTGCTCGCTGGCGATGTGGCCGAAGCTGGGGACGACAAGGCAAGTGATACAGCCTCGTCTATCGAGGAGCCCGTTGTTTCTTCGCAGCGCGCCGTCGAAGACGACGAGCGTGGACAAGCACCTGCTTGGGCGTATGTCCTTCTCATATTGGTCGCCGCTTTCGGTGTCTTCGTCGGCGGCCTGATGACCCATCATCACGACGTCATGTCGTACGACCCCAACGCCCAGGAGGGGCAGTTGATTGGGTGTGCTGCTGATGAAGGCGTGAACTGTGATGTGGTGAATACCTCCAGTTATTCGGAAGTGATGGGCATCCCCATCGCAACGCTCGCCATCCCGGTTTACCTCTTGGTCCTGATCCTGAGCGTGATCGGCTTGATGAAAAAACGTCGGGAACCGCTGACGTTAATCCTCGCCCTTGGCGTGGGGATGAGCCTCTATTCGGTGTTTCTCTTCTACATCTCTAAGGTGGAGTTGCAGAACCTGTGCACGTGGTGTGTTCGGAACTACATCGCCAGCTTTGCGGTGCTAGGGATCGCTCTGATCGCCGGCGCATGGCGAGATCGAGTGGTTCCCATGGCTCTGGTGAAAGCATCGGTCCTTCTCCTCGTTGGCGCCACGCTGCTCGCCATGGGTGGCGAACGGATGTACCGGCAAAGCCTGATCGGTGACCAACCGAAAGAGCTTTCAAAGCAGGCTGATGCGGCGAAGTTGTCCAGTTCGGACGAGGGGGGTGTCCTGGAGCCTCGCAGCTTTAAATCCTTTGCCGTCGATCGGCGGGGGCGAGAGATTGTTTATGGGACGGTAAAGATCGGCCCTGGAAACCGGTGGCGCGGCAATCCCAAGGCAGAGGTCGTTGTGATCGAATACGCTGATCTCGAGTGCCCCATCTGCCGCAACGCAGCGGTTCACTTCGATCGTCTCTATGCGGCCTACGGGGATCGCGTTTTGTTCGTCTACAAGCACTTCCCCATTAACCGGCGCTGCAACAGCCATGTTCGCCGAAGCAAACACAACTACGCCTGCATCGCTGCGAAGGCGTCGGAATGCGCTGGCGACCAAGGTCACTTTTGGCACTATCTGGAAACCACGTTTCGCAACCAGCACAACCTTGGGGCCCGCAGTTTGAGATCCCACGCGAAAGCGTTGGGGCTTGATATGAAGAAGTTCAACCAGTGCCTTCGCAAGCGCGGCACACCAGACGGTGTTAAGAACGACACCGATGAGTTGGGCGGTCTCGAGAAGATGCGCAAATCGACGCCAAAAGTGCTCATCAATGGTGAACTCTACACCGGTGGTTTAAGCGCTGAAGGTTTAGCTCGTGAGATCGAGCGCCGTTTGGGAACGGACGAGGGACAAGCCGCATTTCTCGCCGAGGCTTTTGGCGGTGGCGACAATGCCCCGAGCGAGATTCCTCAAGATCTTTCGGAGATGCAGTCGATCGAATACGGCGATCTGAAGTTCCAGATCGATCGATTTGAGGCCGGTCGAGACGATGATGGCAAGGCGGTGACGGGTAAGCGTGTCATTCCCTCCACTGGCGTCACCTGGCACGGTGCGAAAGAAGCCTGTGAGGCGGCAGGTAAGCGCCTTTGTCGAGCCGAGGAATGGTTTGCGGCATGCCAAGGTGCTGCACCGAAAGATGACAACGGCAACGGACGAATTTTCGATGATCGAATCGAAGGAAGCCTCTACCCCTACGGCGATGTCCACCGACCGGGTCGGTGCTGGGATGGTCACAAACGCAATGCCTACCGACCGGTCTACACGGGAGAGCACCCTGCTTGCGTCAGCCGAGATGGGGTTTATGACCTCACCGGTAACATGGCTGAGTGGGTGGGAGACACGCCGGGTAAAGCGGTCCTCATGGGCGGNTTTTATGAGGACCGCCGCCCCAGTTGTCTNACCTACGATCCGAACTGGGGTCCCAGTCAGTCATCCATTTACACAGGCTTTCGATGCTGTAGCGGTGGGGAGGGCAAATGATGAACGAGCATGCAGACAAGCAAATTTCGCTCGGTTGGGTGATTGCNGTGATCATCCTTGGTACGGGCCTTATGTCCGGCCTGCAACTCGCCAATGCGGGCGGTGAGTTGAGTGGGGTGAAGGCGAGCGCTGGCAACGAAGAGGGTGAAGGCACGACNCGCGCTCGGCTTCCTCTCGCAGACGATGCTCAAGGAGAAGGCCAATGGCCTGCCAAGGTGGCGGCTGTCGCCTACATTGACTTACACGATGAGTTGTCTGCTCGACTTCTTGCCGATTTACGGGCTTTGCAGGCGGAACTCGGCGACGATCTCTTCGTGGTCACGAAGCACTTCCCGCGCTCGCACGACCGGGCGTCGCAAAAGGCAGCGTTGGCGGCGATTGCTGCAGCATCACTGGGTGCTGGACCTAAGTTCACAGCCCATCTGCAGCGTCACCGGGCAACGCTGAGTCACGCTGATCTTTCCGCCCTAGCCGACGAGATTGGGCTGGACGGCGNCAAACTTAAGGCGCTGATGAAGGCNGAAGAAACAACCAAGATGCTCGCTGCCCATCAGGCGGAAGCGAAAGCGCTTGGTTTGGAGCGGCGACCGAGTCTTTTCGTCAACGGCGTCCCTGTTCATCAGGTGGTATCGAGGGAAGCGTTGAAGACGTTGATCCTCCGTGAGCGGACAGTGATCGAAGCTTTGGGCAGCGATCTGAAGGCAGCGCACCAAAAACTGCTCGCTCGTGCCGGTGAGCCAGTCAAGACAATCGAAGCGGGTGTGAAAGAGATCAAAGAGCCGCCCCGAGAGGGGAGTTTACCTCCGACCATCGCGCCGGAAGATTTCAGTTGGGGTGATCCCAATGCGCCGGTNCAAATTGTGGAGTTTGCCGATTACCAGTGTCCNTANTGCTCAAAGACAGCGGAGATGCTGGCGAAGATCAAAAAGACCTACAAGCCAGAAGAGGTCTACATCGTCTTCAANAACTTGCCGCTCACTTACATCCATCCGAGTGCGCCGATGGCCGCNAGGGCTGCTATTGCNGCGGGTAGGCAAGGGAAGTTTTGGGAATTTCATAATCTTCTCTTTCAGCGTCAGTCAGAGCTTAAGACCTTGGGNAAAGACGCTCTGTGGCCATGGATTCGGGAACTCAAACTCGATGAAAGAAAGTTCATTGAGGACATGACCAGCCGAGCCACTCGTGCCCAGGTGGATGCCGATGCTGCCGAGGCCCGNCGNATCGGAATTTACACGACACCTAACTTCTTCATCAACGGCCGTCATCGTCCCGGCCTCAGTATGCAGGTCGTGCAACGAATGGTGGAGCAGGCTCGGAAGTCGAAGTAAGGGGTGGTTCGCCGACTGTATCGGGGGCGTGGCTTGCACGCACCCACAGCTCCCGCCGGATCCGACTCCATCCTGTCTGTGGATGGTGTCATCCAGTGGGTGGGGCCCTATGCCGATGCTCCGGTTGCCGATGAACGCTTTGATCTCGATGGCGTTCTGCTCCCGGGCCTNATCGACAGCCATGCCCATTTAACCGGGTTGGGAATGTCCCTTCGCCAGGTCGATCTGTCCCCCTCGGATTCGCTCGAGGCGGCTCTTTCTCTTCTGTCAAACGATCAGGGGAGNGGGTGGTTNTTGAGTCGCGGTTGGGACCATCACCGCTGGGGGTTGGGGCGCTACCCAAACTGCCAAGATCTGGACCGTATTACCGGGAATCGACCGGCGAGCATCACCCGNGTGGATGGTCATTGCATTTGGGTCAATAGTGAGGCGTTGAGACAAGCCGGCATCAGCAGCACGACAGAGGACCCACCCGGTGGCAGGATTNTGCGCGACGAGGGAGGTCNGCCGACGGGGATTTTGATCGACGAAGCCATGACGCTCGTACGCCGGATGATTCCGAAGCCGGATGCAAACGAACGACGAATTCGAACGCTTACAGCACAGCGCCAATGCCATCGTTGGGGACTGACAGGCATGCATGACTGTGGAAGCCAGATCGCAACCATTGCAGTGTGGCGACAGATGGAAGCTGCCGGTGAACTTCGACTTCGAATCCACAGTTTTCTTGATGGGATCGTCGAGGACGAAGACGCCATCCTCGCTGCTGGCTGCAGTGAAAGCCCCTTTGTAAAAGTGCACGGCGTGAAGTTATTTGCTGATGGTGCACTGGGGAGCAGGGGGGCATGGCTATTAGCTCCTTACTGCGATGCCAAGGATGAGCGAGGAATACAGATTGTACACGGTGATGAGTTGCGCCGTCGCGTGGGCGTCTTCGGTGCAGCTGGTTTCCAACTCGCAGTTCATGCGATCGGTGATGCTGCAGCCCGTGACGTGGTTGACGCATTCACGGCATTCCTGCAGCCCGGTAACGACCGTCGTTTTCGCATGGAACACAGCCAGATAGTTCATCCAGTGGACCGAGAGCGGATGGCTAAATATGGAATTTTTGCGCCGGTTCAACCGATCCACGCCACCAGTGATATGACGTGGGCTGAGGCGATGTTGGGTCCCCAGCGTATGGCCTACGCTTACGCCTGGTCCGATCTCATCGATCAAGGAATTGCGGTCAGTTTAGGAAGCGACTTTCCCGTTGAAGACGGTTGTCCTCTCGCAGGCATCCATGCCGCCTGTACTCGACAAAATCGCGAGGGTTGGCCTCGCGGGGGATGGTATCCTGAGCAGAGACTTCGCCCCGAACAGGCTCTGCTTGGCTACACCCATTGGGCGGCCAGAGCTGGTTTTGACGAGGCTCGATTCGGTCGTCTCGAACCGGGTTTTGCAGCCGATCTTACCCTCCTTGATCGATCGCCACTGGACGTCCCCATTGGATCACTGGCTGAACTTAAGAGTCAGGGGGTTGTGGTGGCAGGCACGCTGATCGACACGTAGCTAAATACAATGACCATCTTCGGTACACGTGAATCCGATGGCATCGCAAAGATCTCGGAATTCAGCGTCTTCCGTGCACGGGAGGCCACACTGAAATTGAAACAGAATCCCTTTGCAGATCTGGCCTTCGGGGCAATCCTGATCCCCGGTGCATAGACCCGCACCGCCACCGCCTCCTCCTGCATCAAGACACATGCCCAGCAGGCAGGATTGTCCTTCAGGACAGTCCGCATCGCTGGCGCAAGCGGCACCGCCACCGCCACCTCCACCGCCACCGCCACCCCCCTGATTCCGAGGGACACAGGCTCCCTGTGCATCGCAGCGTTCGTGGGCAGCACATTCGTCGTCAGACTGGCAGAGTCCAGCATCGATTTCTTGGCACTGACCACCGATGCATTCGTGATTTTCTGGGCAGTGTTCGGGGGCTTCACAGTCGATGCACCGACCCATGGGTGCCCCTTCAGCGATTTCGCATGCGATCTCGCAGACAGAATCATCCCGACAACGGCCCGCAGGGAGAACGACGCACATCTGATCCCGGACATTACAGTAGGCGTGGACTGGGCAGTCGATATGGCTGCGACAGGACGGAAGAGGACCCGCGTCTTGCGGTACCGCAGGTCCGGCATCCTCTTGAGTGGAAGCACCGGCATCAACGCCACCATCTTCCGCTATTCCCGTATCGAATGCTTCCCGAGGACCCGTGTCTCGGGCGGGGCCAGCGTCAAAGGTCGGTGGGAAGACACAGACCTGATTGAAACAGACGTACCCTTCGTCACACTGGTTATCCACGATACACCCGTTGCCCGCATCGGGTGTTTCGGGGGTGGAAGCAGGACAAGCTACAAGGAACAGGACGGCGAAGAGTTGGAACTGTTGTCGCATCGCTACTCCTTGGTGAGGTCCATCCCACCGGGATAGGCGTAGCTCACATCGTTACTGTAGGCATAGACAAGGATACCGAAGGGTTGTCCGGTGAGATCGAGGATGTTGTGTTGTCCAGCGCCGAGAAGAACCGTTGAGCGGTACCAGGGGCTGTTGCCAATGCGCGTGGCATCTTCCGAGAGATAGGGAGTTCTCCCCCGATCGCCCATCTCTGCAGCGTTCACGCCAACGCCATCGAGTTCGAGAATAGCGCCTCCGCTATGGATGATCGTCACATATTGAACCGCATAGGTTTCGGGGGTCAAAAATGTGTATTCCGACCGGTATTGAGCGGTCGGGGGAATGGCCATCATGGAAGGGTCACCGGAGTTGGGCGGCGGATAGGAAAGAACGCCACAGTTTGCGTCGCCAGTGGTGCAGCCAGAGCTGATAAACTGGGTCATCGCAAACTTGCCAGTGCCCGTGGCTTGAAAGTCTTGTTTGGTTCCGAACTCACACCACTCGCCGGGCCCTAGAATGAGCGTATCGCCTTCCGCAAGATCGAGGCAGCCGTAAAGACCTCCTTTGATCGGACCAAGGCTAGCGATGCCCCGCAAGGGGGGATCAAAGGTAATCTCCGACGCTTCCGAAGCCATCAGGCGATAGTAATTCGCTTCTGCTCGAGTGTTTGATCGCCAGACCGTATGGGCACCCACGTAACGGTTGCGCCAGGTTTCCACCGGTAGGTTGACCGTCTCGAGGTGATCGCAGGCGAGGTAGCCTTCGGGCACGTAGGCGCACAGATGACCCCCAAAGACACCAACTTCTTCGCTCGCCACGACTTCGACACCGGTGAGGTCAGCCCGTAGGGGGTCTGGGTCGGCAACACTCATGATGGTGAGCACGTCGTAAGGCTCGACGGTCACAAAGAGGCTGTTCCCCTCCTCCCGAGCTTCAGGGATCGTCTGAAAGACGCGTTCACCCATGCGTAATTCCACCTCTGCCGTTCGTTCGCCTCCGACAATACTGATCCAGCCCTCCAAGCGTTCCGACTGACCTTGAAAAGTCCAATCCACATGGGTGTGACTAAAGGTGTAATAGTGCCGTCCTTGGGAGCCGACCGGTAACAGAATCGTGGCGTCATTCGTGAACGTCCAAGAGCAGCATAGCGGTTGGAACTGATAGGCGGTCACGGGCGCTGTCGTCATCACCTTGTAGGCGCGATCTGCCAACTCCGATGTGTAGGTCGCTTGCGCTCCATCTAGGATCGTTCCTGCGGATTTTGGAGGTAAAATCATCGTGAGTTGACCCCCAGCCGGGAGGATGAGGTTTCGAGCTTCACCCCTGAGGCGNAGTTGTCGCCCACCGGCNGAGCGGGACTCTGAGTANACGGTCTGGCTGGGCGCTCCGCCCCTTCCACCGATNTTTCGAACTTGTTGACTCGCCACCAGNNCAACCACNCGGTCTTCATCGTTCTCACCCCGCTCTGTGACCGTCACTTGGACTTCGTAAAGGTTCGGATTGGCGAGAACGACGGCGTAAGGATGGTTGGCTTGGACCCTCTGACTGTCCGAATAATTGGGCAGGTCGACGGCGAAAAANGTGCAGCCATCGTAGGAACTGCGCTCGCGTGCGAGATCACAGGCGGGCACGCAGACTCCGCCACTGCAGCTTTCTCCGCTGGGACATTCCGTGATCTCTGTGAAGCCTAANTCGTCTTCGGAGCAGGTCCCAAAGCGTGTGTCATCGATGCAGGAGACACGGCCGGCAGAACAGAGTGTACGTCNGCAGTTNCCTTCGGAGCAGACNTCATCTCGGTCACAGGCTTGTGTGACCCACCCCGAACTCTGTTCGTTACAGACCTCTCGAGCCCCCTCATCGTTGCATCGGCTCTCACCNGCCTGACAGACCGNGTCTTCACATTCCCCGACGTTCACACAGCGTTGATTATTNTCACAGGGTGCAGCCTCAAACCATCGCCCTCGATCTTCGCAGCGTTCCCGNCGTCCCTCTTCATTACAGCGGACCGCCCCAGCGACACAGACGGGCTCAAGGCATTCGCCATCTNGGCAGAATTGATTTGCGCCACANGGCAGGTCAATGAAGCGTCCGAAACTGCAGACTTGTGCGGTCTCTTCGTCTTTGCATTGCCGCTCACTNGCAGCGCATTCATTGATGGAAGGAGGCCCGCCATCGGCGNCGGGGGCGTCGCTATTCTCCGGGCAACCCAANGCAAGGATCAGAAGGCAAAGACCGTATCGTCCCATCGGTACCCCCATTTANTTTTCCGCAATCCCGATATCGGGCGCTGAGCCTGTCGCAGGAATCCCTGCGATGGCGACCCCTCGATCCACTAAATTAATACCACTCAGGTTGCCCAGATCCGCTCCCATAAAGGAGACNGACTCAGCCAGCACGGAGTTCTCAAGGTAGCCTTCTTCCATGAGCGTACTCAGTCGACTTTGCTCCGTGTCGACTCGCCCCACGACCGCTTCACTCCCTCGAGAAAAAGCGTTGTAATCAAATCGTTCCACATTATCCCACACCGTGAGATCGAAGCTCCGGAGTTCTTGCTCATGAAAGAGGTTGTTACGAATCTGAATGTCACGGTTCTCAAACTCGTAGCCGTGGATGGTCAGACCGCTGTCATAATGGCTGATGATGTTATGGTACACCCGAACGTCTTTNACCGTGGTTAACACCAGTCCTGACGTGCGCNCGGCGAGTTGGGACACCATGTAGTTCCGGTAGATCAGGATGTCGTTCGGAACCAGCGCCTCATTCACATCTTCATGNACCCCTTGACCGACCCAGAGCGCTCGGGTGCATTCAACGAGATGGTTNTTCTCGATCTGGGCATCNACGACCATTCCCTGTANTTTGATACAGGCGCTGTCTTCTTCCTGCAGNTGGTTCCAAATACGAACGGCTTGAATCTGTAGGTCGCGACCGTCTCGAATCTCGATTCCATCATCGCCGTTATCATGGATGCGGCTGCTGTGAATTCGTAGTTCCGTTGGTGGGGTTTGAGCGCGGTCTTCATCTTCTTCGAGGGGGTCGCGGTGATTCAGNAAATGCACGCCATCCCCCGAGTTGTCGTGGATCCGTAACCCTTGAAGACCCAGATCGCTGACGCTCCCGTAGATTCGGATGCCGTCGGCACGATGGTCCTCGTCACCATTGTTGTCGACCACGGTATTGAGCAACTGGATGTTTCGAAGATCGGGGCCGAGACCGATCCCAGCCTTCAAGGCTCCTGTGACCCGTAAGGCGGACAAAAGAAGACCGACCGCAGGACTATTGCTCGCAATACCGATGACNCGGACACCTTGGTTCACTTTGGATTCTGCATCCACATCGAAGCCTTGCAGAATCCAATAGGGCCGACTGACGGTCAGAACCGCGGCGGGCGATTCTGAGCCTGGGCTAAGTATGGCACCCGCTTCGGCGACCACCTGGATCGGGCGAGTCGCGTCGCCTCGCTGACAACTGTCATCGATCACGAAACTGCCTTCGTAGCGACCTGGGCGCAAAACCAGACGATCGCCAGGTTCAAGAAACCGCAAGGCAACCTGTAAGTCCTCGAAGGGCGCCTCTGGGGTACCGGTACCCCCCGGCACTCCGTTTGCATCCGCATAGAGGGTTCGGCTCGGTTCGGGTAGAGTCGGGGGGGGAGTGGCTTCCATCGCCGGAAATGGAGCGCCAAGCAGTGTGGCTGAAGGTTCTGCCAACAAACGATCGGGAGCCAGTGGAACGGTACCCGTCGGTTCGGTACAAGCCGTTGCGAATATGCACACCAGAAACCTACGGGACATCATCATTGCGCTCGAACTCCTGCACCAGTCTAGAACCGTCCTGTGGGGACCACAAGTTGAACGGTTGAGAGATGTGTTCAGAGATGCCAAGCTAGGGGGGGATTGAGGATGATGTTGGCATGCGAAGGCTCCTTTTATCATGTCTAGCCCTGACGGCTTGCATCCCTGACGACAGTCAAACGGACAGTGAGGGTCGTCGCACGGGACTGTGTATCGCCGCCCAACTGGTCTGCCACGACAATATGGTGAAACAATGCACTCCGGATGGTGAGCAGCGTATCATTATTACTCGCTGCACGGCAGACCAGTATTGCGCCGAAGCAGAGTGTCGAGATCGCATTTGCGATCCTCATTACCGACGTTGTGATGAGGGACGTGTCCTGCTCTGCAATCAAAGGGGTAGTTTAGAGACGGAAATAACGGACGGTGACTGTCAGGGGCGGGGTTTGCAGTGTGACGATGGTCAATGTGTCCGCCAACCCTGCGACCCCGCCTGCGGCGAAGGCATGTACTGCGATGGTGAGGGCAACTGTCTTAATNCAGTGTGCGAACCNATGGTGCGTGGGTGCGTTGAAAACAGTGTGAGGACTTGCAACCAGTGGGGTTCTGGTTACCTCGAAGAGTTGGATGAAAACTGTGGGTCTCGAGCCCAGTGNCTGGGGGATGTTTGCGTTCCTATCGAGGTGCCAGATGGAGGACCTGCNACGGATGCGGGCAGCGGCGATAATTGCACAGGACATTCGGATTGTCCGATTCATCAGCAGTGCAACGGCTTTACCCGTGTCTGTGAAAATCTGACACCGCCTGCGTGTCGAGAAAACACCCAATGCCCACCGGGGCAGTTCTGTGAGCGGTCACCTCAGCAAGAGGTGGGACAGTGTCAGTTTGGACAACCTCAATGCATGGAGGATGGTGACTGCGACCCAGGCATGACCTGCCAGCGTGGTCACTGCATTGAGCCAGGAACTGGCGCTTGCGGTAACGACGTTGAATGCGGTGCAGGTCGTATTTGTGTGGACGCAGTCTGCGTTGCGGGCTGTCGAGCCGACGCAGATTGTCCCAATGGTCAGTTGTGTCGAGATCAGAGTTGTGTCCCGAGTCAGGCACAGTGTGTTCGACACAGTGATTGCGCCGGGGATCAAGCCTGTCTGAACGGCGAGTGCCTACGCCCCGTCACTCGCCAGGGACAGGCTTGTGGTGCCGATGGAGATTGTGGTTGGGGGGAGCGCTGTCTGGCGCTGAATGATCGACCTGCTGNCTGTATGGGGACGTGTGGGACCGGTTCGGACTGTCCTGATCGGAGCTTNTGTATGGCGGTTCTCGGTGCTCGACTCTGCGTGCCTGACACGGTTGCCTCACCCGATGCCGGTCAAGCGATACTCAACAATGGAGCAGCTTGTGATCCCGCCGCNGCTAATTTGTGTAAGTCGGCGTTGTGCACGGGAACCCCCCGGTCCTGTCGGGCGAATTGTGGCAGTGATCGACATTGTTCAGGACAACAGGTTTGCACTCATTTGAATCAAGGCAATGGTGAAACAGCCTACCTACTCGACTTGTGTGCTGANCCTGGCGAGTTCAACCCTCGACCCGGNCCCAACGGCGCGGGGCAGAACTGTGCGACGGGGGATGCATGTGCCTCNGGGATTTGCCTTGATGGAACCTGTCGCCAGCCCTGNTGCACCAGCGACGAGTGNCCCAATCGGCATATTTGCCGTCAGGAGCAAGTTTCTNTTCCAGGGGCCAGCGACTGGAATGTCAATCTGTGTATCCCGGTCCCGCCGGCATTTACCTTGGGGACAGGTGCCGGTGGGACGCCTTGTGGCGTCGCTGGTGATTGTCGCAGTGGGATTTGCACCGCNGGTCTCTGCGTCGATGCATGCTGTGGTCGTCGGGATTGCGAAGGACTGACAACCTGCATCGCAAGCGATTTGCGGCAAGGGCCNGAGGGCGTTGAAGCGATGATGAATCTTTGNCTCAGTCCCTANGGTGATNATGGGNGTCGGTTNANCCCNCCGACTCGNCGATCNAACGGAGTGCATTCGCTCCCTNGGACTCGTTCAGTGGNCTCTCAAGAGCATGTGCCCGATCGACCCATCANCNTGNCTTGGTTGGGGCANANTCCGTCCTTCGCATGAGTTTGACTAAGGGAGNAGCCACGGAACGACGTCGGCAAGTTTCCCGTGATTGAACTGGAAACCGGCTTCGAGCAATCGTGTGGGCAGTGCGGCGCAACTGGGGAGTAGGAGTTCATCGGCGACCCCTCCTGTCACGAGCCGGAGTCCCCATGCAGGNGCGGGNAGGAAGGAAGGGCGGTTTAAGCGTTTTGCCAGTGCCTTCGTGAGGTCGAGTTGGGCGCAGGGTTCGGGCGCCGTAATGTTTACAGGACCGTCGANATTCTGNTCGGCAAGAAACACGATGGCTCGAGCGGCATCCTGTGCGCTCAGCCACGCCCACTGTTGCGTTCCTGGCCCNAGGGGGCCGCCGGCTCCAAACTTGATGGGCGTCAGCATCTTTTGAAAGGCGGGNGCNTCGGGGGCGAGGACCAAGCCAAACCGCAGCACTGCCATGGACGCACCATGTTGACGAGCGGGCTCAGCGGCATCCTCCCACAGATCGCAGACCTCACTGAGAAACATCGAACCCANTGGGCTGTCCTCGGTCACCTTNTCTGCTCCACAGTCTCCGTAATAACCAACCGCGGATGCTTGAAGCCAGCGTTTGGGCGGATTCTGACAAGCTGTGTAGGCACCGACGAGGCATTGGGTCGCTAGGAGTCGGCTCCCAAGGACCCACTCGCGGTGCGCCACGCCGAGACGACCATCGGCTAGACTTGAGCCCGCTAGATTNACGATGACATCAGCCGATTNCAGTGCGTCTCTTACGGGCTTTAAGGCACCTTCCTTGCCATCNAAAATCTCCCGAGGATTCCAGCGCACGACCTGCTCACCGCCGCGGGCATCCGAAACACCACCATAGGACAACAAGGTGGTGCGCCCACCTCGATCATGTAGAATGTGGCGCAGATGGCGGCCAATCACTCCCGATGCTCCTGCGATGACCCAGTGACTCATTTTAGAATCTCCATTCGATCCTTTGGCGCCTGATGGTCGACGTTGGCTTCGACCACGAGACCCATTCGTAACAACAGCGCTTCCTCGTGAGCCCGCCCCATGATTTGCAGCCCAACCGGTAGCCCGTTAGCGTCATAACCGCAGGGGACGGAAAGGGCGGGTAGGCCACTTAGGTTTGCTGGCTGTGCATAACGCATGATGGCTTGAAGTAATGCCAAATCACTCTCACCTCTTTTCAAAGCGGCGGGTCGAATCGGTGGCGCCGTTCGCCCTGTGGTTGGCGTGACGATCACGTCGCAGGTTTCAAAAGCTCGATGAAAGTGGGCATTTAAGCGGGGTCGGAGTCGTTGAGCGTGCACGTAGTCTTGAGCGGT
This sequence comes from Myxococcales bacterium, assembly GCA_002696345.1. Classification (GTDB taxonomy): domain Bacteria; phylum Myxococcota; class UBA4151; order UBA4151; family UBA4151; genus UBA4151. The sequence continues at coordinate 14,416 of NZRT01000068.1, read as the reverse complement.
CAGTTCGCCAGCGATATTAAGATTGAGTCGAGTGTCCAGACCGTAGGCGCTGCGCTGGTGGGGCCACCAGCGAGATTGACCGGCCAGCATTTCACTCGCGATGGTGGTGAAATGGCAAAGTCGCATGAGATCCAACTCGGGAATGGTGATCTCGACGATCTCCGCGCCGGCATCTTCGAGGTGGGCTACCCCTTCTCGGGCACAAGCGACGACCGTTTCGTGAGCATCCTCGAACCAAGGGGTGAACAGGCCGATTTTGAGGCCCGTGAGGTCACCGTTCTCAAGGTGGTCTAAATGGGGAAGAGGTTGATCACAGCCTGGCGGATAGTGGGGGTCTGGACCGGCCATGACACCATAAGCGATGGCGACATCCGCAACACTCGCACCGAGCGGACCGACATGTCCCACACTCCAGCACAAAGGCAGAACACCGTGTTCGCTAATCCGTGCAAAGGTCGGCTTCAAGCCAACGATTCCGTTAAATGCAGCGGGTATTCGGATGGATCCGCCGCCGTCTGCGCCAACGGCAATGGGACACAAGCCACTGGCGACCGCCGCTGCGCTGCCNCCGGAGGAGCCACCAACGCAATGACCTGAGTGGTAAGGNTTTCTNGGCGTCCCATGNATTGGGTTNATCCCCGTGACTCCCATCCCGATCTCATGCAGATTGGTCTTTCCGATGAGCAGTGCGCCGGCAGCACGAAGACGGGCGACNGCCGTCGCATCTGACGATGCAACGCCCTCGGCCATGAAGGAGGTGCCACCGGTCGTTGGATACCCAGATTGATGGAGTTCATCTTTGANCGCCACAGGAACACCCTCGAGGACGCTGCGTGGTTTGCCCTCGGTAAAACGCATTGCNCTCTCNGTGGCTTGAGCGACGATATCCTCNGCTTGTTGGGCGATGAAAATGGGCTGGGGAGGNCGTTGCTGCCGTTGTGATTCTGCNGCGTGGAGGATCGCCGATGCGACCTCGAGGACCGTGGTTTGCCCGGTGCGGTACGCACGGGCATAGTCGGCAATACCCGGCCAACTCTTCGGTCGAGGTAATGATTCTAACGGGTCGATGGCGATCACCTCACCTGAGGAGAGGGGNCCAGATTTCAGGGGATCTGGAAGGCAATCCGCTTCCGCCGCATCCGCTTGATGGAAGACCGCAAACCCTAAGTCTCGGATGAGCTTTTGGCGCAACCAACGGCCGATGATGGGTGCCTCGACGAGAAAGACAATAAGTCGAAGTAGCCAGCCTGCACTGCGGGGAGCCGGTGTGGTTTTTAGATCATAGGTCATGATCGACCTCCCTCTTTGCTGCTTCTACGCAAGAGCGGAGACGGTCAAGCCTTGACCCTTTATTGCTGGCTTCGGAAGGTAGCCCCATGGAGAGAAGGAATGAGTGATACAGACGTCTGCTCATTGGCCGAAAANGATTGTGTTCCTTGCCGCGGAGGTGTGCCGCCGATGGAGCGAGAAGAAATCGATACTTATCTGCCGCAACTACATCCTGATTGGTCGTTAAATGCTGCAGGTCATCTTGAGCGCCAATTTCAGACCGAGGATTTTGCGCAAGCTCTGGCTTTGGCGAACGTGCTCGGAGCCATTGCTGAGGCTCAATGGCACCATCCGGATTTGACCGTCCGTTGGGGTGGTGTTGGTGTGGAGATTTGGACCCACAAAATCGATGGACTGGTGGAGTCTGATTTCGTCTTGGCGGCTCATTTTGATCAAGCGGTCGAGTCGTGACNNACCANGCTGGACAACAAGGGCTGACGACTTNNAGTCAGGGGGGNCATCCGCCGTGGGGNTTCCCCCTTGGATNTTGACCTGGGTCGGCTTCGATCNCGATCTCAAAACTACGATCTTTTGGCTCAGTTGCTTTGTACGGGNTTCGACGCAAAGTTNGTGCCCATTCTTCGTTTTTCGCCGCGATATCAGCGGTCCCTTGAGGGGCGTGAAGTTGAGGAACTCGAGGAATTACACGAGCACCTTTTTGATGATGATTTCAGCNTCTTCTCAGGGGTTTTTCTCGATCCGGAAGGTCGGAGCAGTGGTCCCCTTGAGGGACGGTTGAGGCAGAACCTTGTCTCGATCGACGCTTTACCCGCCGATCGAGAANTCGAACCNGATTCCCTGATTGAGCAAGTGGCGCTTCTTGCCCGACTTGTAGGCTGTGAGGTTGAAGGTTGGGANAATGAGCGCCCCGAGGAATGGCAATCCTTTCATCGGGCACAGGGATTAATCCTCCATCAACACTTGATGCCTTGGTTGCCGCCATGGACAGTTGCGCTCATCCTGCAAGACCAGGCGCCATATCGGGTACTCGCCGAAGAGTTATGGCACTGTGCTTTCACCCATTTCAGTGAACTGCATCCAGGCTGTGGGATCGACGAAAGACCCTTTCCTGTGGNTGATCATGGTGTTGCACNGCTCCATCAGNCCGNCATGGGCAATTCGCAAGTTGCCGAGTACTTGGTTCGCCCCTTCTANAGCGGTTGGTACTTGAGCCGAAGCGACTTACTCAAACTTGCCGAGGCTGTGAACGTNTCCCTCCCTTTAGGAGNCCGTCAGTCGATGATGCTGGAACTTTTAAATGCCGCCGACCGGANGCATTTNGTGTCTGCTTTGATGCAAANAGTTCGTCTTTGGGAACAGGGNTATGACGATCTTCGGGCACCCCNGCAGGTNTCGACTTGGCGTGAACGTCTGGCGGTCACTCGACGACTNGTNGATGCTCTGCATTTGAGGACNTAGGCAANCNGCGNACACTATGGTGTGNGTGCCGGCGCCGTNGGGCAGAGGCGTAATGAGAGTCGGCGTAGTAATTCTCTGAGGTCGGCACTTCGGCATAAAATCCGTGCTCGATCCAGTACCGGAGCGGCTTCCACCTCTCGATATTCCTGAGTATCCAGCAGATGGGAAAGGGTCTGCAGATGACTTCTGGCCTCTTCACTGTCCTCCAGTTGGATCGCTTGCAGGACCAGTCCGGTCGTTGCTCCCTGCATGAGGAGTGGGTCCCGGCGTTGGATGTGCTTGCGTAAAATTTGTTCNGAGCGAAGATCCGGTTTCATGCTCAANCGACTCCACGTCAGTTGGATCTCGACCCTTCGCNTTCGGTTCTCGGCAATTCCACGACGGCGACACNGTCGAATCACATCCAAAAGAAGGTTCACTGCCTGTTCATGCTCTTCATCCAAGCGAAGAAAATTGGCCCGGACGGATGCAACTCTTAGCAGCCGATCTGCTCCACTGTCCGAGCCGAAGCCTTCGATGAGTTGTCGTTGCCAGGATTCTGCTGTCGAGCGGTCACTGCTGAACAGGTGCGCCAAACTGAGCCCCTGCAGCACTGAAATCTGCAAACCATCTGTATTTTGGTGCCCGCGTACATTTTCCCAGGCGGTTTGGAACAACACTTGAGCCTGGGGAAGTTTTGCTCGGAAGTAAGCGCTCCATGCCCTGTTGCTGTTGATCATACCCAACCAGCGAGGATCTTCCGTTTCCTGCTGCGCCCGTGCATACCAGCGATCGGCCTCATCGAGATGAGCCTTTCGTTCCGCAACCACCCCTCGCGCATTCCAAAGCGCTTTTCGCATTGCAGTCGGTCCCACTTCTTCTTCCAGCAGGAGAAGCGGCTCCAAGGCTTCGAGCATGGCCTCAGGACCAGCCCAAAGATCCAAGTGGTTCAACCGGTCGTAGCCAATTTTCAACCGAACGGGATCTGACGGCGGTATGGCTAACTGATGCGCTGCCTCATCGGCCAAACTTAGGAGATCGAGTGCCCGATGATGATCGTTGCGAATTTGAGCAGACTGGCAGGCCCTCTGCAGCCAATGGATCGCCTCGGCATACGCTCCGGCTGCCAACAGATGGCGTCCCATCGATTCGGCGTGTTCCGGATTGTTTCGTGCATCAAGACTCCTTTTGCAGGCTGCCCAGGCGCCGTGTATTGCGGATCGCCGACCCGCACGCTCAGCACGATTCTGAAGGCAGTCTGACAGAAGACGGTGAGCGAAACGAAATCCATCATCTCGGACTTTGAGAAGCGCGGCATTCACCAAAAGGTCTAGCCATTCGGTTCGAAGCTCCAACCCCAAACGACCGCAGCAAAAGATCCAGTCGCCCTCGGCAAAGCCAGGTCGCTCGCAAGCTGCGACTTCGAGTGCGAGCATTGCCGCTTCGCTCTCGTCACCCAAGATGAGTTCGATGCGAACCGTAAACAGTTCTTCCAGGTTGGCAGGAACCTTTGCTTCGACCCCTGGCTTTAGCCTCAAGCCCTCGGGACTCGGTTCGAGAAGTCCACGTTCCAGCCAGTCGCTGACGAGGTGAACGGCAAAAAGGGGTCGGCCGCCTGAGGATGCCACCACCCGCTCTGAGAGGCTGGTATCCAAATGAATCAGTTGGTCCAGAACGGCACGGATGGCGACCGCTGACAGTGGCGCTAAGTGATGGACGAAACCCTCCGCCATTCTTTCCACCATCTGAAGTTGGCGATTGAGAATGGGAGTTGATTCTAACTCTTTGCTGCTTGTGGCGATCACCACCAAGATGGGGAGAGGACGCAAGGCAGCTCGATCGAAGATCAGATCCACCAACTCCAAGACATCCGCTTGTTGAGCAAGGTCATCGAAGGCTAAAATCAGGGGTCTTTGCTGGGTGAAGCCACGCAAAACCTGCCAGATAAGAGCATGGAAGCTGCGGTCCGAGTCATCACCCGATTCCAAACAGATTTTGAGTGCTTCCCTGTCCGCTGAGCGAATACTTGGAAGGTGCTTTTCCAGGTGTTCCGTTAAATCCTCACCGTCCAGATCGCGACATCTCAAGAGATCGATGAGCGACTCGACGAGTCCAGCAGCTCCATGATGCGGATTGACGCGCCAGATCTGAGCAGCGCCGAGTTCGAGGGCCCTCTCTGTTAACCAGCGTACCATGTGGCTGGTTCCAACACCTCCTTGACCTTCAAGGCGTATCCAGCGGGGCTTGCGGTCCGCTGCCACTCGTCGAAGCAAGTCCCACATTCGGTCTTTTAAATCGCTCCGACCCAGTGGGGGAAGACTTCTTAAGCTCAGTAAGCCCAGGCCTGGACCCAACAGTGGGCGGCTGCCAATACTCCATTCGAGACGCCAGTTCTCGGCCATGGGGCAGGGGCGGTTGGGGCACGGACGTATACCTGACGGGGGGCGTGGTGGGACGACGATACGCTCCGTCGAATCCACTTCGGGGAGCGGCCAAACCGTGTCGATCAAGCCCCCATAGGCAACGCCAGTCCGATCCGGCGACCAAACGATTTGTGTCGAGGGGATGACGTCCTCTGACAAGCTTGGGACCGGTACCGACTCTCGGTATCTCGGTGTCTTCATCTGAGGCAGTTGAGCGAGTGCGTCGGCGGCGCATACGAAACGATCTGCGGCACGTTTTTGTAACGACCGCGTCAGCCATGACTCTAAGGTGTCCGGTACATCAAACCGTGGTTCGAGTTCACAGGGGTTCCAGTGGAGATGACCGAAGAGCGTCGAGTGGATGTCGGTGGCCTCAATGCCGTGTGGACTCAGACCCGTGAGTAACCTCCAAATCACACAAGCTAAGCCATAGAGGTCTGTCGGAGGACCCATTTGACGCCAATCATTACGGATTTGCTCGGGAGCCATATAGAGGGGGGTGCCAGCGATTGAAGAATAGTCAGCGCCCCCTGCTGCGAACAGGCGGGCAAGGCCGAAATCAGCGATTTTGGGGCGGCGATGTTGTCCATTTGGTTTCTCATCAAACAGGATGTTTGCTGGCTTCAGGTCACCGTGCAAAATTCCCCGGGCGTGAATGTGGGAGAGCACCCTCAGTAGATCCACGATCAGCGCTCGAAGATGTTTCCAGTTGTCTATTTGTTCCAGTTGAAGGTGACCCCCCTCGCAGAATTCGATCGCAAGCCAAGGGGCTCCCGGGACAAGTTCTCGGTCCGCATGGGTATCGACAACACCTCGATCCAGTACAGCCACGACGCCTGGGTGGCTCAGGCGTGCCAGAGCTTCCGCTTCGAGGCGCACGCTACGTCGCAGGCGCTGCCGTTGTGCTCGCCCTTTTCCCGTCAGCAACTTCAGGGCAACAAAGCGACCCGAGGGTTCATGGAGTGCCCGATAGACTTCGCCCATGCCGCCGCCACCCAGTCGACGGTCGAGAATAAATGCATCGAGTCGGGCACCCCGCATTTAGGGCTTTCTGTTGCGCCAAGTCGTTTGCGCAATGTCATCGGCTGCGTCTTCTTCTCGACGGTCGCTCACCACTTTTTGTTCATGGGCCCAGTTTTCTTTGTGTTTGATGAGGGCTTCCTCGTCTTGTCGCGCCTGGGTCATTTCTGCCAATGCCGTTGCGGTCGCAGATTGAGCTGACTTCAGAGCAATTTCTGCTTGTTCGACCTTCTGATTCAAGCCTTCCAACTCCAAGCTCCTTGCTTGCAACACAGCATCTCGTTGCTGCAACAAACCGATGGTGACTTCTGCACCATCGTAGAGTTCTTCTCGTCCTCGACGGATCAGGTCCTCGTGGTCTTCTTTCAGTTGGATGGCAATCTCGAGTTGGTTCTTCGCTTTTGCTTCGGCTTGTCGCTTCAGTGCCAACTCCTGTTCTGCTGCTTCTCGTGCCCGAGTTCGAAGTTTTAGAAGCGTTTCAAGTCGGTACTCATCGCTCATTTAAAAGCGATCCGAGAAGAGTTGGATTAATTCGCTCGCTGTCGTTTCCAAGGGTTGGTTTTCTTCAGTGCTTTGACGCAGGAAAGCTTCGATCTCCTCAATGCGATCGATGGCGTAGTCGGTCGCTTCATCCGTGCCGTAATCGTAGGCGCCAAGGAGGATAAGGTCTCTTTGCTTTTCGTAAGTAGCAAGGGTTTCGCGAAGTACGGCAGCCGCTCTTTTGTGTTTGTCTTCTGCCACTGTTGCCATGACACGACTCAAACTCGGGAGGACATCGATCGCAGGCCAATGATTCCGACTGCCCAACTCTCGACTGAGAATGATGTGCCCGTCGAGGATGCCTCGAACCTCGTCCGCTATGGGTTCCTCCATATCACCGGCCTGAACGAGAACCGTGTAGAGTGCGGTGATGGATCCCTTGGCTGAGTTGCCCGTGCGTTCCATTAAACGAGGGATTTGGGCGAAAACGCTCGGGGGATAGCCCTGCCGTGCAGGGGGCTCACCGAGGGCTAAGCCGATTTCTCGTTGTGACCGTGCGAAGCGGGTGGCCGAATCCATCATAAAGAGCACCTTTGCTCCTTGATCTCGAAACCACTCTGCAATCGCCGTGGCGACGAAGGCTGATTTCAAACGAACAAGGCTCGGCATATCTGACGTTGCACAGATGACGACGCTCTTCTTCATGCCCTCTTCGCCCAAACTCTCCTCGATGAAGTCACGAACTTCTCTGCCTCGCTCGCCAATGAGACTGACGACGACGACTTCCGCTTCTGTGTTGCGTGCAATCTGACCCATCAACGTCGATTTCCCCACACCGGAGCCGGCAAAGATCCCGATGCGTTGCCCTTCGCCCACCGTGAGCAAGCCATCGATCGCTTTGAGCCCCATTGAAATCGGGCGGGTGATTCGTTGACGAGCTAGAGGGTCCGGCGCTTCCCGCTCGACGGGCCAAGGCTCGAGATCGGGCAATTCCTGCAAAGGAGGACCCCCATCGATCGGCTGCCCGAGCCCGTCGAGGACTCGACCCAGGAGGCCCCAGCCACATCGAACTTCGATGGGGCGACCGGTCGGTACGACCTCGGAGTCGGGTCCAATGCCCGTGCTTTCTCCAAGAGGCATCAACATCACGTGATTGCCCCGGAACCCCACGACTTCACAGGGCACGACTCGTTCGGAGTCTGGGTCGGAGATCTCGCAGACCTCGCCCATTCTGACGCCGCTGACAGAGGCTTGAAGCACCAGGCCCGTTAGTTCGTGAACCGTCCCGCGTAGACGGACGGGTCTCGCTGTCCTTACCATCTCGGCCAGCCGTGGAATGCCAGTGGGTTGTGGTGCGTGCTCCGTGAGGAGGTCCTTCAATCGGAAATCAACGCCCAGCGCCAGATTGAGGTCACCGTCTTGGATTGCATAATCGCCCCGATCCTCGTGCCACTCAATCCATGGGGGCGCTTTGATTGAGGGCTTCTTCGGTGTCTGAAGGGTAAGTTTTTCTTTACTGCGAAGTTGGACGAGAAACGCATCGACTCGATCTTCAATCTGGTCCTTCCAGTCGCCTTGGCCGAGTACTCTCTGACAGGCATCTGTCAGGATTCGCAAGCAGGTTTCCTTGCACTCATCCAGGGTGGCATCTCGAGCTTGATATGCTTGAATAATTTGAGCAGCGAGTTCTTTTTCCGCCTCCTTGCGACCCTGGATTTGTTGCTCTTCTTGTCGCTGAAGCGCCGTCGTTCGAGCGGCCTCGAGAATCGCTGCAGCCTGTTGATGGGCGGTCACTTGGGCACGTCGCTCTGTTTGCCAGGCCTCGAGGTCAGCTCGCGGAATCCGTCTGCTACGGACAAGACTCATGGTGCGATGCCTTCAAACAAAGCGGAGAGTTGGGTGCCCAGACCCACGTCAAGCATTCCGGCATCAGTTTCCACCACACAGCCATCTCTGCCGAGGGTGATGTCTTCCCTAATTTCAATACTACGTGCCCGTCCCAGAACGGCGATTAAGCCTGCTTTATGCTCATGAAGATGGGCGGCTCTCGAAGGATGGACCCGCAGAAAGATCTCCCGTCCGCGCCTCTGGGAACGAAGCGCATTGCGAACAAGTTTGAAAAACCGCTCGTCGTCTTCCAGAAGTGCGTCCAAACAGGATCCGACCAGTTCTCGAATGCCAGACTGCAAGCGACGATCGGTGCTTTGCCGGAGCTCTTTGCATCGGCTGTCGACGTGTTGGGCGAGGGGCTCCACTTGAGCTCGTCCGGCTTCATAGCCGGCTTTTTCGGCAGCTCCGATCATGATTTCAGCCTCGGCTTCTGCTCGGGCAATAATCAGAGCCGATTCCGGTCTATTTTCAGCCCCATTGTCGGCTTGGGCGACCTTGATGAGTTTGCCCATTAGTCGTTCACAACCTCCATGCCTAATGCCCGCAGCAAACCCAGTGCGAAGCCTGATTCGGGGGGCCGAGCGAGCTCTTTGAGCCGTTCGATTTCACGTACCCACCCTCTTGGGAGATAGACAAAGTGGGCTCTCAGATGGCTTTCCCAAGCGTCGTCTGCGAGAACGTGAGCCAGCAACCAGAGACCAGCCCTCAATTCAATTTCCCCCATGGATGCATCGCCATCAACGCCTCGACCCCAAAACCGTTGCGCTCTCTCCCCACGTTCCGGATCACTGTTCCTGGCCATTTTAACAACGTGCCTCACCTGATCGGCTTTCTCTTGATCGAGTCGAGCGATGAAGTTTGCCAAAACGGTTCGTCCCAAAGGCTGTAACCCCAGTGCGGCTTCAGCTCGCCCTAGCTCCCGGAGTGCTTGTTCTACCTTTTCCAAATCCACCACGGTGCCTTTTTTCAGCATGGGCATCAGCTCGATCAGTCGCCGATCGAGAAGCTCTCGGATTCGTACGAGCCAAACCTTATCCATCCGTCCAATCGTTTGACGATCAGGCATCGCTTCCCGAACCTTACTCGGTAGTCGACGCTCGACGGAGCGTCGAACTGGTGTGGGTAAAAAGCTGAGTGCGGCTCGGACAACGTAGGGGTCCTCTCCGCGCAAACCATCCACGAGCCAACTTGGGTCGATCCCCTCCAACCCACGTCGCAGGCGGGCTGAAGAAAGGCGACGAGCCTCTCGACCTGCAAAGGCGATTCGTTGATCGCGAGGCAGTTTACGGATCTTTGCGACGCCTTCAGCAATCAGTTGACGACGGGGTTCAGCCAATGCCTCAAGGAGCATTTCGTTCCCTTGGGTACCCAAAGCCCAGATGAGCGCGGCATCATGAGCCGGGTCTTTGGCCCCAGGATGTAGCTGGGTCTGGGAGACTTCCTCGTTCATACCTCGCCGGGATCAGTCATTCGAGAGCGACCAAAAAGGATCCAAGCCAAGCCGAGTAAAGCCAGGAGTGCCGCACCGACGAGACCGATGACGATCGTCAGGAATCGCCCCCGTGAACTGCTGTGGATACGAACACCGAGAACGGACACTTCACCCTCGTGGCCCGGCTCGGGAAGGAGGTCACTGGTGGCTAAACGAGACACGACGACCACGTTTTTCGGTAGGAGTCCGGAGACGGACGCAGCGACAAGATTGCGAGCATCATCTTCTTTGAGTGGTGGAGTCACATCCTTAGCGGCGACACCGACCGGAGGCTGGTAGCGATAAACCACACTGGCTGTGGGAGGAATTGGCTGTTTCTCGGCATCCCGCAACGGGTCCTCTTCAGGCATGACGACGGTCACGTGAGTATCTACGATCCCCGGAATCAGTTTGAGCTTTTCCTCCACTTCCCCAGATAAAGCAGCGATTAATCGAGCGCGTTCCTGGGTTGCTGTGGGAATCAAGCCAGGGTCTGCCGAAAAGGTTTCCGCCATTCCCTTTGAGTCCTGTCGAGGTAGGTCTCGATCGAGAACCAGTCGACGAGCCTTTGCCGCATCACGTTTTGCAACGACGATGGTGTAGGTCGGACTTCGTCCTGAGGTATCCCGCAATTTTGTGGAATCAACACCTGCAGTTTCGAGGAGGACTTGCATTTGAATCGCCTGTGTTTCGGTGAGGTCATGGTAGATCTCGTCCCCCCCACAGGCGGTTAAACAGACAAAGAAACTGATGAGTACGAATGCTCGAACCATGTTGTGTGCTTCCGGCCGGACCCTATACCAAAGTTGCCAGGGGTAAAACCGGCCCGAGACGAGAGGACAACCTTGCCTCGCTTCAAAGCCGTCGGCCGGCTATAGGAGTCCGGCACACGGAGGAGTATCTCATGCCAAGTTTTGATGTGGTCAGTGAATTGGACGCTCACGAATTGCGGAATGCCGTGGACCAAGCTCGTCGTGAATTGACGCAGCGCTATGACTTTCGAGGTACCGAGACACGGATTGAAGATGCGGGGGAAGGATTCACCATCGTTTCAGCTACAGAAGATCGGGCGAAGGCTGCTCTGCTTGTCTTCCAAGAGAAGCTGGCTCGTCGGAGTGTGAGTCAAAAATTCTTTGAATTTGGTGATGTTGAGTCAGCCGGGGGAATGACATCCCGTCTGGGCATTGTTCGGCAGGAGGGAATCCCCCGTGATGAGGCAAGCAAGATACTGAAAGCCCTGAAGGGTTCTAAACTGAAGGTTCAAGGGCAGATTCAAGGCGATGGTTTGAGGGTCACCGGAAAAAAGCGTGACGACCTCCAAAAGGCGATGGCGATGATGAAAGCGCTCGATGACTTAAAGCGCCCACTATCCTTCAAGAATTTTAGGGATTAAAACATGGCGATCGCACAGCGTAATGTCCATTTTGTGAGTTTGGGCTGCCCAAAGAACAGGGTGGATGCGGAACACATGTTGGCGCTCCTCGGGGTCGATGGTTGGCGTGTGGTGGATGAGCCCCTTGAAGCAGAGGCGATTGTCGTCAACACCTGCGCATTCATTGGTGAAGCGAAAGAGGAAAGTATCGATGCCATTCTCGAGATGGCTGAATACAAATCGGAAGGTCGCTGCAAGGCATTGGTGGTGAGTGGATGTCTTGCACAGCGGTATGTCAGCGAGTTGTCTCAGGAGGTTCCAGAAGTCGACGTTTTTCTCGGCACCAGTGAGTATGACCGGATCGCCGACATTCTGGCTCGGACCGCAGACATGCCCCGCCGGGTGGTGAGTGATCCTGACTTTGTGGCGACATCGACGGTCCCACGCGTCAATTCCATGCCGAGCCACACAGCCTACCTCAAGATTGCAGAGGGCTGCTCGAATAAATGTGCCTTTTGCATTATTCCCACCCTGCGGGGCGTACAGAACAGTCGTCAGATCCCTGATCTGGTCGTGGAAGCTGAGCGCTTGGCAGCGTCTGGTGTCAAAGAAATTATTTTAGTGGCACAGGATTTAACGGCTTACGGTGTCGATTTGCCGAACCGGCCTCAGTTGCATGAACTCGTCGCCGCACTGGCAGATGTGACGGGCATTGCTTGGATTCGTCTGATGTACGCTTACCCCCGCAACATCCGAGAGCCTCTGGTGGAAATGCTGCGCGATCACGATAAAGTGATTCCGTATCTTGATATGCCGATCCAACATATTAACGGAGCGATGCTTAAGCGGATGAAGCGGGGAACCAGCCCCGACAAAATTAGACGTGTTTTGGGACGTCTCCGTACGGAAATTCCTCATCTCACCATGCGGTCCACATTAATCGCCGGCTTTCCAGGCGAAACGGATTCAGAATTTCGTGAGTTGTGCGATTTTGTTCAGGAGTTCCGTTTCGAAAGATTGGGCGTGTTTCGCTATTCTAATGAAGAAGGAACGGCGGCGTATGACCATGACCATCAAGTGGATGAGCGAATCAAGTTTGAGCGGCAAGCCGAGTTGCTGCGAATTCAAGGGGCTATTCACCGCGAGCACAACGATCGTTTGTTGGGGCAGAAAGTCCAGGTTTTGGTGGATGGGCCTAGTGAGCAAACGGACCTTTTGTTGTCGGGCAGAACGTGGGGCCAGGCGCCTGAAATCGATGGAACGTGCTATATTAACGACGGTTGGGCTGAGCCGGGCAGCCTGGTGACCGTCAAGGTGGAACAGGTGGATGATTATGACTTGGTCGGGGGGATTGTTGGGGCTTAAGATTTAGCCCACCGTTTTGAGTGTAGAGGTGTCTTTGATGGCTTCGGGGGTGCCCAGTCCATTGTGATTCGGATAGGGCAGAGTTGGGAGCCTGCAGATGCAAACAGAGATCGAGCGAATCGAAGCATTGATAGCCAGCGAGCGAGTCGCGGACGCCGTCGCCCTTCTCAGCGAGACTCGAGCCCCATTGGGTTATCAACTCATCGAGCGAACTGCCCGTGATGGTCACCGCCTGGGACGGCTGGCGAAAGTATTCTACGAAGCCAGGTCCTTCCGGATGGTCGCCCTTTGTTTTGAGCAGGTGGGTTCCTTTAGTCAGGCTGGCAAGATGTACTTGAAAGCCAACGATGCACTGAGTGCAGCCGAAATGTTTTGGCGGGATGGTCAAGAACTCGAGGCAGCTCAAGCCTATGAGCAAGGGGGTGAGTACAGCAAAGCGGCATCGCTCTACTTGCGTCTTGATGAAGTGGCAAAAGCAGGAACGGCCTTTGAGAAAGCCGGCGATGGTTTCCAAGCTGGGCGATGTTTATTGCAAGCGGGAAGGACCGACCGGGCGATTCCTTTGTTGCAATCGGTTTTGCCTGAATCTGAGCATTATCTTGAAGCGACTCTGCTCGCCGCCGAAGGCTTGCATCAGGCACAACTTTCGGCGCTCGGAGTCCGTCGACTCGAGCTGGCGTTAGAGCAACGTGAAGTGGATGCAGAGACGGCTCCGCTCTTTCGTCAGCTGGCTTTGATTCACAGGGATCTTGGTGATCTGACCACAGCCCGTTCAGTTTTGGAGCGACTGGCAGCGTGGAACATGGGGTTTGAAGATACGACCGAACTCCTTTCTCGTTTGACGGTTGGCATGGATGACATATCACCGGTCGAGCCCCTCGACGATTTTATGGATGCAAGGACTCGCGCGGGTTTAGAGCGTCTCAAAGACCACGCACTACTCGCCGACTGCAGCTTGTCGGAGTTACGTCGTATCTACGATCACTTTGAGCGTAAACTGGTCGAGCCTGGGACACCGATCATCTCGGAGGGTGACGCAGGCCGCTTTCTATTCATTCTGGTGCGGGGGCGGGTCAGTGTTCGCCGGGGCGGTGAAGAAATTGCTCAGTTGACGCCAGGTTCCTGGTTTGGCGAAATGAGCTTGGTGGACGAAGAGCCTGCCTCCGCCACTGTCGTTGCGCTCGATACCTGCGGAATGTTGAGCATCTCATTGGATGATTTCCGTCACGTCCTTGATGCCGATGCCGAGGTGGCGCGCAAGTTTTATAAACAGTTTAGTCGGGAACTTAGTCAGCGGCTTCGAAGAGCGCAGGCTTGATGCCCTCTTCCTTTCCGGGGGGGAACGATATCAGCGTGACACCGAGGTTGAGCCAGCAACTCCATTTTCTCCTGGAGGTCGACCGTCTAAAATCGGTTGAGCGTCAGAATCATTGCGTTCACGCTAAGCGGCGAGAAAACACGGCAGAGCACAGTTGGCACCTGGCGCTGTTCGCTCTGGTGCTTGATTTGCCTGCGAGCGTCGACAGGTACCGGGTCATCCAAATGTTGTTGCTCCACGATTTGGTTGAAATCGATGCCGGTGACACTTTTGCTTATGACGAAGAGGGTCATGGGGATAAGTTGGCTCCAGAAACGGCTGCTGCCGAGCGGTTATTTGGGTTGCTCCCC
>NZRT01000067.1 GCA_002696345.1 Myxococcales bacterium | reverse complement strand
ACCAGATAACGGCCGTTGGCTTGGGGGCTAATCATAGCGAGCGAATGCATCAGGGCTGCATCGCGGACGTCCTGCATTGGAAAGCCCACGGGTGGACANGCGGGAAAGAAGAGCCCCATTCGAACGTATTTCAGAAACATCGCATTGACCCCCTTTGCATCGGTAAAACACATGGGACCAAAGGTGCCACCAATCAACAAGGACACCAACTCCCATTGGTCTTGACTCGCCGCGATTTCTTCCGCTCGCTTCTCTTGAAGTACTTTCGAGTAGACATAAGGAAAGTCGGTTGGTGATGTGGTTTCATCCCAATCGTCCTCGGATACCGTCCAGTCGGGATTGTCCAACGAAGGAGAATAGTCGGCAGCTGCCGTGAGGCATGTGCCGGTTAACACAACTCGTTTGACCGTCGGCGTCTTGCTGCAGGAAGCAAGGATATTCTCAATGCCGATGATCGCTGGATCCAAGAGCTTTTCCTTGATCTGCTTTTCCGACCCCACCATGAAAAATGGTGACGCCACATGAAGTACGACCTCACACCCGCGAATCGATTCGTCGTAAGCACCGGCATCCAANAGGTTAGTCACTTTAAAAAGTTTAAGACGCTCATCTGCGCCTGGCATCGCTTTCAAGAATCCAACCTTTTCCTCGTCGAGACTTCGGACGGGAGCATGTACCGTGTGTCCAGCGCGTAGAAGACGGCGGGCGACGTGAGAGCCCACCATACCTGTGGCTCCCGTAACGCAACAGACGAGCTTAGGGCTGTCTTTCTCGAGCGGTGTCAAAGGCACTTTATCNAGCAGNGTAACAACATCNGGGCTNTCGGTGATCGGTAGTTTGACAAGTGAGGAGGACATAGATTTACCACCTGTGAGTGCGTGTTTCGTGAATCGCTTGGTGATTGTTTCTAACTCAGTTTGTGAAAGGTTCAAGACAGGCCAACGACTTTAAGTCATCTCGTGATGTATCGGTGTGGGTCCAGGGCAGGAAATATTGAAGCCCAGGAATGGGCGTCAGAACTCCACATGAGCGGATTGGTCGATCGTTTCATTCTCAAGGTCTTCGACACCAGAAGCAGATAGGGGGCGCGAGCGGTTGAAGGGGAAATGAGTCAAAGGAAAGCAGGAACTAGCGTCTTCCAAGGAGAGGCGGTTTTCGGTAATCTTCCGGCTCTCACCGATGGGGACAGCCATGGCACTGTTAATCAAGGGCGGGCGGATTATCACCGCCCATGAAGACTACGAAGCNGACATNTATTGCGAAGATGAGCAGATCACAGCCATCGGACCNAATCTNGANGCGCCGGAAGGTGCTGAGGTNATCGATGCGTCTGGCAAGTACGTGTTTCCAGGCTTTATCGATCCCCATGTGCACATTCACCTGCCGTTCATGGGAACCTTTGCCAAAGACACCCANTCCACGGCTTCGATCGCTGCGCTGCATGGAGGGACGACGACCTACATCGAAATGGTCTGTCCAAACCGCACNGAGGACACGCTAGAAGGCTACAANCTCTGGAAAGGCATGGCGGAAGGCAACAGCGCCTGCGACTACACNTTCCACATGGCCGTTTCGAAGTTTGATGAAACCACGGCAGCNCAACTCCGAGAAATCGTTGCTGACGGAATCGCTTCTTTTAAGGTTTTCTTGGCGTACAANGGNTTCTTCGGCGTGGAAGACGATGAGTTGTTCTCCGNGTTAAAGCTCGCAAANGAACTGGGTGTCATNACCACAGCCCACTGCGAAAATGCAGAACTGGTCGCCCAACTTTGNGATAAGCTGATCGCCGAAGGCAAAACGGGACCTGAGTGGCATGAGCCCAGNCGCCCGACNCAGGTTGAAGCTGAAGGTACCGGNCACTTCGCNAGCTTCNTNGAAATGACGGGTGCCGCTGGATATGTGGTGCACTTNAGCTGTGAAGCGGCTCTCAAGGAAGCGGTCGACGCCAAACTTCGCGGCGTCGAACTCTACGTNGAATCAGTGATTCCTCACTTTTGCTTCGACAAGACCTTCGCNGAACGCCCCAACTTNGAGGGTGCAAAGTGGATCATGTCTCCGCCCCTTCGAGAGAAGTCGAATCAAAAGGCCTTNTGGGACGGCCTGCGAATGGGNCTGATCGATACCGTTGCCACCGACCACTGCCCCTTCGATCTCAAACAGAAGGACATGGGGCGCGAGGCTTTTACCGCCATTCCCAACGGNATTCCCGCCATCGGCGATCGGGTGAACATGCTGTACACCTACGGCGTGTCACGAGGTGATCTCAGCCTNCAACGATTCGTGGAGTCCGCCTCGACGAAGGCTGCAGAGATCTTNGGCTTAACTCANAAAGGACGGATTGCGGTCGGTGCCGACGCNGATCTTGTCGTCTTCGACCCCAGCTACCGTGGCGTGGTGACGATGAANGATCACCANGTCAACAATGACTACAGCGGGTTTGAGGGATTCGAGCAGGATGGNAAAGCCACGGACGTCACCGTCCGGGGACAAGTTGCGATTCGNGATGGAGTCTTTGTGGGNGACACGTCCCGAGGACAACTNATTCGTCGCAAGCCGACCTACTANCTCGTGGCTCATGCCTTCGTTCCTTGAACGAGAGCGCAATCACAGCCCGCTGGACAAGGGATCGGCGAAATCANCCCCTGAGATTCAAGCNNCTCTCATGACCGGACCGAACGTTCGAATTTNNGANGNNNNAANCTGCNAAGCNTCTTGAANNGGGTGGATGAGAGTCGAGAATCGNGCNNAACAGGAGNNCCCANATGACGCCCATTGAGCGCTTAGCCCAGCAGCAGTTNGATGCCTACAACCNAGCGGATCTCAATGCCTTNGTGGCNTGTTATCATCCNGAGGTCCGGATCCTGAATGGAAANGAAGAAAGTCTCGCAGGTATCGACGACTTTCGAACGCGCTACCNAACCCTCTTTAAGGAGTGGGAATTTGGCGCATCGGTACCTCAACGCATGTCACTGAACACCCACTGCATCGACTATGAGCANTGGTGGCGCATCGANCCNAGCACTGGCAAACGNAGNGAAGGNCACATTCTTGTCCGNTACGAGGAGCGAGACGGGCTNATCGGAACGGTCCAATTTTTNCNTTGAGATCGCCCGAGCCTTGGGAGGGTACGACCCGGCNCCTCACTTTTCAGCAATCCCGCTTGGGGCTCNNGTGAAGGTTGATGGTGTCCACTCCGCTGTAAAAACCAANCGAGCNATGGGAAACAAATCNGCTCAAAAAGTGTTGGNACATAGTCTTTGAGTTTAACCGAGGATAAAACGTGAGCGATTTCGGTAAAATGTCGGCAGAACTGTCCGCATGCACAGTTCACACGCTCGACGGAGCTGACGTCGAGTTCGCTTCTCTCCTGGGAGAGAAATCGACACTCATTCTCTTTGTACGCCATTTCGGCTGCATCTTCTGCCGCACACGACTGGCGGGACTGCAACAGTACCAAAGCGAACTTGAGGCGTCGGACATCAAGGCGGTGGTCGTCGGCAACGGAACCGTCCCAATGGCACGAGCATTTGTAGAAGAAATCGGTTGGGAACTTCCCCTGTTTACGGACCCGACAGGCGAAGCCCACAAGCTCGCTGGAATGCAACGGCGGTTTGGACTTGGACCTCGAGCGGTCCTCCAGGCTGTGCGTGCTTACACCAGCGGACAACGACAGGGACAGACAGCGGGCGACGTTTGGCAACAGGGAGGCTGGCTTCTAGTCGACGCCCAAGGAACAATCAAACACCGACATGCTGACACGGGTGCGGGCGATTCCATCGACTTTAGCCAAGTGTTGCGCCGGGCCCGAACCGCATGAAATTCTGGCACCAAGTTCTTGATCGAAGCATTGTATTTTCATTTGATCGGAACGGATTCAAACGGCACGAGCGCCAGTTTGACCCCGAGGAACAACACCGGAACCTGAGCGGGAGAAACTTCCTGATCACGGGCAGCAACTCAGGAATTGGTTTTGCCGCGACAGAACAACTCGGGCGTCGAGGGGCTCATGTCCTTCTCGCGTGTCGCTCCACCGAGCGGGGAGAAGCGGCAGTGGAGACATTACGCAGTCGAGTTCCTGCAGGTCGCTTCGAGTTAAGGCAGGTGGACATGGCGGATTTGTCCAGCGTTAAAAGGCTATCCAAAACCATCGATGCTCCACTCCACGGTCTGATACACAATGCGGGTAACATGTTGGATGAGTATCAAACCACTGCCGAGGGGATCGAGTACATCACGAGTCTTCACGTGGTGGGTCCACATCACTTATCCTTAGGACTTCAGAAGCAACTCGAAGCCGGTGCACGCAGTGGTGGTGCGCGCATCATTTTTGTTTCTTCTGGCGGTATGTACACGCAGGGTTTGAAAGCCTCGGAATTGTTCCATCCGTCGAAGCCCTACGATGGCATGCGCCATTACGCCCACACGAAACGGGCGCAGGTGGTGCTCGCCCAACAAATGCATGGACGACTGAGCCCTCTGGGAGTCGCCGTCCATTCCATGCACCCGGGATGGGTTGATACGGCGGCGGTTCGCCGTGCCATGCCGAAGTTCACAGCGGCAACGAAATGGATCTTACGCAGTCCCAACCAAGGCGCCGATACGATTTCGTGGCTTGCGGGTTACGATGGTGACATCGATCAGGAGTCAGGATTCTGGTTCGACCGGAAGAAAGCGCCTCTGTTCATGACGAAGCGAGCATCCGTGCCCCCTGTGGAAATCCAGCGGATGATGCAAAGGCTACGTGATCTAGACGCCAGCGGTTAACGGTCCATGGCTTGCCGTCTTTCGAACCCAACCGTTTATATTTGCATACTTGCGCAAATATGCATATGTATTACCCATGGATGCTCAAACGGTCGAAAGTTTAGCGGGGTTCTTAAAAGCCTTGGGAGAGGTCAACAGACTCTCCTTGGTGTGCCAGCTTTGTGACTGCAGCACACCGCAAAACGCAATGTGCTTATGCGAATGCTGCAGCGTTGATTCGTCAGGGGTGTCCAGACACCTCAAGGTGCTCTCCAAAGAAAATATTGTCAGCGTTGAAAAGCGCGGTCGGGAGCGAAGTTATTCGTTAAATAGATCTTATGTAGCCAGTCAATTGAGGGTGCTTGCGCAAAAGATAGAAGAAACCGGAATGGAGGAGGAATCATGAGTGAAAATACATGTGAGTGTGAGTGTGAAAAAGACGATTGCTGTGTCGAACAAAGCTGCGCTTGCTGCAGCGAGGGGTGCTGCTGCAGTTAGTCCTTCAACTCATTTGGAGTCGGCGGATCAGACGCTGAGAGTTAAATAACAAGGGGCTGTCTTGTGTGACTGCCTTCTAAGGGTCCCATCGCCACAGGCCGAGGGACCCTTCTCTTGTTTTTAATGGCTCCTCACTGTGCTAAATTGATGTACTTAATCCAATGAAAGCATCCTTCGTTAGCGGATTGATTTGATCGACAGTGAGAACAGATGGGCTCGGAAACTGCCCACGGCGATCATGGCGGTGAGCATCGCCGCTTTGTTGGTGATCATTAAAACCATCGCCTATCTTCACACCGGGGCAATGTCCTTGCTCACCTCGCTGACCGATTCAGTGATCGACTCAACCGTTTCGATCATGGCGCTCAGCAGTATTCTTTACGCCCAACGCCCAGCCGATGAGGATCATCGCTGGGGTCACGGAAAAATTGAGGCGGTTTCAGCCCTAGTCCAAGCCTCAATGATGATCGGTGGAGCGGCATTCCTTATCTTCACAGCTGTCGAGCGATTCGATGATCCAAAGCCGATCATAGATCACTGGCTCGGAATTGCGGTGATGTTGGCGTCTATCTTCCTGTCATTCGTTTTAGTCTATTGGCAACGAAAGACCCTCGATCATTTCGAGTCACTCGCTATTGAAGCTGATCACTTGCATTACAGTACGGATGTGGTCATCAACACGGGGACACTGGTGATCCTCTTCGCCACACTGAAGGGTGCCCCGCTCTGGATCGACTCCGTCTTTGCGGTGCTTGCTGCATGCCTTCTGGCATACCTTGCTTGGTCCATCTTAGAGAGGTCGCTACACACTCTTCTGGATCGAGAACTCCCTGAAGATCAACGTGATGCGATCATCGAGCGGATTGAATCTCACCACTTGGTTCTCGGCTGGCACGATCTTCGAACAAGACGACATGGCGACTTCCATGACATCTCTTTCGATATCGAAGTCGACGCCTCCCTCAGCCTTTGGGATGCCCACGAGGTCACCAAAGATATCGAACGTGAACTCATCCAGTTGTATGACAAGTGCGACGTCATGATTCATGTGGATCCCCAAGGCTTTACGGAGGATGAGCGTCACCGCGTAAAGGGCATTCACATTTAAACGAAACGATTGAGATCTCGGCGCCGGCTTCCAACTGGGATCTGGAATGTCCTGCCGTTAACAGCTAGGGGTTTGAGTCGGGCGGTACTCGGTGATTTCTTCAGATGGATTTGCCATGCAGGAGTCCAACCCCTGTTGCAGTACACGGCGATCAAGACCACGTCCGATGAAGACAAGTTTACAGACTCGTTTTTGTTCGCCCCACAATCGATCCGGTTTCACGTCCACGATGTCACGAACACCATTAAAGACGAAAGAGCGTTCGTCCTCCTGAACAGCAATCATCCCCTTCATACGAAGAACGTTTGCTTCACGACGGCGAACCAGATCACCAAGCCAATAATCTAAAGCCTCTAGGTTTACGTTGCCTTTCGCTTCGAGCCCGATGGCCTTGATTCCCTCGTCATGGCTGTGACTGTCGGGGTCGGTTGGGTGCAGGCTCTCGATACCTTTGCCACCGGTCGCTCCGCCCATCTCCAAAACCAAGGGAAGATCGATCTGTCCAAACTGGGCCCGCTCAACGGTGGCGAGGGGATTGATCTGCCGAATCTCCTTCTCCAGCACCGAAAGCCTCTGATCAACCAACAGATCTGCTTTATTGATCATGATCAAATCGGCGTAAATAAGTTGCTCCAAACAAGCCGTCACCTCTGCGAGCGATTGTTGCAAATGCATGCCGTCGACCACGGTCACGACACCATCAAGAGTAAAGGCAGATCGGATGTCGGCGCGCTCGAAAAGACGCAGTACAGGAGCGGGTTCAGCCAACCCAGTCGTCTCGATGATCACGTGGTCAAAACGGGTTTTTTGCGCCGCAATTTCGTGCAGTGCAGCCAACAGATCGGAACGAACCGAACAGCAGACACAGCCGCCATTGAGTTCGAAGAGCGTCTCGCTGGGTTGGCGCACCCTTAAGCCGTCGATTCCGACCCCACCAAACTCGTTTTCAATCACCGCAAACTGACGGCTCTCATCAGTCTCCAGAAGATGGTTCAGAAGGGTCGTCTTCCCCGCCCCCAGGAACCCAGTGATAAGCGTGACTGGGATCGGAGTATTCATGTTTATTCCTTCACGACTTCGAGTGGCTCAAAAGATCGACGCCCAGCGCCTTGGGTCGATACTCGAACAGCAGCGAATGAAGCGCGATCCCCGTCTTCATCAAACCGCGATGAACAAAGCTCACTGCCGATTAGTACGATTGGACGAACGAATCGCTTGCAGCGGCGTCACTGTTTATCGCAGCCGCCGAATCCTTATCAGACCGATCATCCGCCTCGGCGCCAGAACCAAGTTTCATCAGTTTCGACACGGGAAGACCATCTCGGTCTCCCAAATGCAAGGTCGCTCCAGGATTGATCGCTTCAATCGCTCGGACAACCGACGTCGTCTGGGTTTCATCCAACTCCGTGGCGCCATCCACCCAGACCATGTGAGCGATGCCCACGCGTTCCATTAAGACAGCTGCGGAGTCGCTGCCGAGCGTCTCCAGAAGGGTCGGTCCGTCCACCATCGTCACCACCTGTTCGATCTGGGCGATATCCACAAGAATATCCCCATTGTCATCGGCCACAGTGAAGGTTTTCGACAAGGAATCTAAGTCGCTTTGGGGCGGGACCTGAATCACGACATGGTCCGCCAAATTCTGCTCCGCAAGTCGACGCACCTTCTTCAAAATATCCCAGCGAACCGTACAGCAGGAGCAACCTTGCCCAAGCTTCTTAAGTCGAGGCGTCGTCGGCAACAGATTAAGGCCTGAGCGTGCGGCGACCCGCTTTGCGGGATTCCAAGGCGTAATCGCTGCGATCCGAAGGCCACCGCAATCATTGGTCAGCCGCTCCAACTGCGCCTTGCCGCTGGTTCCAGGGGCTGCAGCAAAAATAGTCACGGACAGGGGTTTCTTCATTGTTCTGATTCCTTAAGTACGGACGGTCTCAGCACCACAAATGGGGACACCAACCGGTTAGTTTCTGACGGCATGTAATGCCTTAAGTTTGATCCTCTGACGAGTCCGACGCCCCCGAATCCGGCGATTCCTGGCAAGACTCGCTGCGCATCGCCCGAAGATTGGTCAAATGCCCTGCGACTAAAATTAAACCAGCAAAGATCCCCAAACCTTCCCCAGGTCCATGATCATGATGGTCATCGTGATCACCGTGCTTACCGTCTCCGTCATGATCATCGTGCTTCCCATGGTCTGCATGCTCACCGTGATTTTCTTCAGCGTCGTGTCCACCCGCCTTCTCATGCTCATCGTGCTTTTCTTCAGCCGCGTGATTAGTCGGCTTCTCATGCTCATCAGGGTCACCGTGCTTACCGTGGTTTTCATGCTCACCGTGCTTACCATCGGCATCGTGCGCCCCCGCCGTCGTATGATGAGCACCATGGGCATGATGATCACCATGTCCCGCCATGACCCGCACTGCCAGAAGCCCAATGATCCCTACACCCAGCAACGAAAACACAAGTGGTTGCCGATGCCGCTGCCAGCCCAAATAGAAAGCAAGACAGCCAAAGCCTACCGCGACTAATGTGAGCGTCCACTCAACCTTTTCACCCAAGAGAAAGTCGAGACCAAAGACAGCGAAGGCTGCGGGAACCAGCGCACAAACAGCGCAATGAAGGGCGCAAGCAGAGCTTGCAAACACGCCGAAGCGGTCGACACGCTCGTGTCCAGTTGACAGGCCTTGCTGCTCCTCAGACATCGTTCTCTACTCCTTTGAACCCGTCGGGATATCCCTTAACGGTATTCGAATTACCAACATCAAGTTCTGCGCTCAACTCGAAAGCTCGCTGTTCACCTGTAAAGCCGGAAGCCAGTCGCTTGAATTCGTTAAGGACCTTGCAATTGTGGGGCTAACGACCGCAGCCATGACAGCCGTCCAAACCCCGAACAGAGGGATCGGTATTCACTCCATCCTCAGTGAAAAAGTAACGAGGTTCCGGAACCACCTTAGGATGGCGTTGCGCCATGGTTTCTGCGTCGAACAACCGCCCATTGGCAATCACGTATCGAACTCGTTCCGACTGGCGAATATCTTCAAGTGGATTGCCTGCAACCACTGCCACGTCGGCAAGCTTACCCACCTTTAGAGAACCTAAATCTCGGTCGAGTCCAAGGTACCATGCACCATGAAGAGTCGCGCTACGAAGAGCCTCGTGAGCAGTAAATCCCCCTTGAGCAAGAGCCCAGATCTCCCAGTGAGAGCCCAAGCCCTCCCTCTGCCCATGCCCGCCGATCTGAACATAGCCGCCCGCATCGATGAGTCGCTTGGCAAATCGCGCCACATCGATGTGATTCCATTCGTGATGGGGCGCCTTGGCTGGGCGGCGAGCTCGGGCATTTAACACNCGGTTGGGCACAAAGCGNCGCAAACGCTTGTGNGCGTACACATCTTGTTCCTGATACCAGTAGTATTCGGCGCCCANNCCNCCATAGGCGACGTTCAGGGTCGGTGTGTAGCCAACCCNTGAAGTNGCCCAAAACTGCAACACATCATNATAGGCATGGGCGAGCGGAATGGCATGTTCGACCCCGGTATGNCCNTCGGCGATCATGGACATATTGTGCTGAAANAGNGCGCCNCCCTCAGGCACCACCATCATNCCGANTTCGCGGGCTGCTTGCAGGACNTGNTGGCGTTGATTGCGACGAGGCTGGTTGTAGCTTTTAACCGAGAAAGCCCCCATCGCCTTCATTCGGCGCANATGCTGNCGGGCATCCTCCANATTATTNACCCGGGAGCGAAAAGCGCCTTCCGCTCCGTAGAGGATCGTNCCTGTCGAGAAGGTCCGAGGACCGAACATACGACCGNCCTGTATCAACTCTCGGACTGCGAAAATACTCTGAGAGTGATTGGAAGGATCATGGATCGTGGTGACGCCGAAGGCGAGCATCGCATCGTGCTTCCAGTTNCGCTCTGGGATGATACCGGACTCTGCCTGGGAACCGTGATCATGGACGTCGATGAGACCGGGAATCGCCGTTAACCCCGTGCCATCNATGACTTTGTAACCCTTCGGNACCGCCGTGGTGAGCCGAGGACCGATGGCCTCGATCCGGTTGCCTTTCATCACGAGGGTCCCCTCTTCNATG
The DNA here is from genome assembly GCA_002696345.1 of Myxococcales bacterium. GTDB lineage: Bacteria > Myxococcota > UBA4151 > UBA4151 > UBA4151 > UBA4151. The sequence continues at coordinate 17,357 of NZRT01000067.1, read as the reverse complement.
ACCTGATTTCCCTCCATGGTCACAAGCCTCGCCCCCACCAGCGCCAGACCTCCCTCNGGCTGATCATGGGCAAAGCTNAAACCGAGGGTGTGCGCGGCCGCCANGGGCTCGAATTGCTCCCCTTCTTTACGGTCCTTAAACACCTCACTGAGCTCTTGAGTGAAGAGTTCAGGCCCCAGGTTCCAATGGAGNCGNGCACTGTCGCCAGACCAAGCCATATTGTAGCCCGAATCNTTCGACACTCGATGCTTCGGAAGNCCCTGCTCCTTGGGNCCCAAGCGCCANACNCGACCNGCCTGAACCAGAGGGCTCACCCAAATATGGTAGCCTTCTTGCCAAGCGATCCAGCGCTCNTCAGGAGAGAGACGAAAGTCCATCGCCTCTGCACTCACCACATGNTGTCGNAGATCTTCCCCATCCAGACGGGCACTGTTTAAGGCCCGCTCTTCCTTACCCGCCTTGTGGCTTGATTCCAGAAAGTAGACCCGATCGCTGGCTCGACCAAAGTGAGCATTCCGACCGCCNTGACTGACTCGAGTCTCNGGGCCNTTTCCACTGACGGGCAATGCATAGAGGCCCGGTTCCGCCGTCCACCGAGGACTGGTCAACCAGCCACCGCCCACCCGCTGAAAAACCACATGGCGACCGTCAGGGGAGAGGACCGGTGCGATGTAATGACCCGGCTTGCGACTGATGATTTCGCCTTTGCCGCCCCGAACNGAAACCCGTCGGATCGTCCCAAAATCTGCATCGTCCCAGGTGCTGTAGACGATGAAGCGCCCATCCGCCGAAAACGAGGGGTACATCTCCCAATGATCATTTTGGCGGGTCAATCGCCGAGCTTTCCCCTTCGGCAGGCCCTGAATGTAGAGATGTCCGAGNGCTTGGTAGACGGCCCACTTCCCGTCGGGGGACACTTGGACCCACCGGAGCATACGGGTNGGCAACTCGGCTGGCGCCACGTCGANCGGCTGCCGCAATGGCTCCAGCATCCGGCGCTGGCTGCGAACATGAAAGGGAATCTGGCTTCGTTTCCCGTCCCGAACTCGGACTCGGTGCAAGCGGCCACCAGACCAGAGNATCAGGGACTTAGCATCTCGAGTCCACGTGAAGACAGGATAAACCCCATGGATGGCCCAGGTCTCCTGCAGATCCCTCTCGATGGGGTGCATGATCATCNGCTCNGCNCCGNTGCGNAGATCTTTCACCACCANGCCNCTTCGNCCNTCTTNTCGCCGAACNAAGGCCAACCACTTNCCNTCNGGNGANGGNGTTGGGCGGGCGGCCCCCCCCGGTCCGCCAGCGACACGAATCACCCGCCCCGTCTCACGATCCAGGCGCTCGATGGCGTAGATGCCCTCGGCAGAGTTCTTGCCATAACGAAAGGTTTGGCCTGGAGAGACGTCCCGACTGTAATAGAGATAACGACCATCCGGAGAGAAAACGGGCTCCCCTTCATCTTTTTGCTCGGTCTTCTTCTTGGTCATCTGGAGCCCCTTGCCACCGGTGCGATGGTAGAGCCACATCTCCCCCGAACCGATGCTGCGCCGGGAAGTGAAATGCTTCCGGGCGACGATATAGTTACTGTCGGGCGTCCAGGCGGGACTGTTGAGCAGCCGATGATCCTCCTTGGTCACGGGCTTCGCTTCCCCCCCTCGGGCGGGCATGATCCAAATGTTGTCTCCTCCCCCTCGGTCGCTGGTGAAAGCCAACCATTTCCCGTCGGGACTGTAGCGAGGCTGCATGTCCCAAGACAGGCTCTCGGTGAGCGCTTTAGCCTCACCGCCTTCAACGGGAATGACGTACAAGTCCCCCAAAAGGTCGAAGACGATCCTTTTGCCATCAGGGCTAAGATCTAAGCTCATCCAAGTGCCCTCTTTGACATCGATGACCTGGCTTCGGCTCGCCACCTCAGGCTGTTCGATATCCCAAGAAGATGACTTTGATCCCTCCTTGGCTTTAGCTCTCGTCTCCTTTGAAACCTCTACCGTCATCGCTCGAGTTGACGTTGTCCACCCAAGGGTAATCGCACACAGTAAATGGAATGAACCTCGAGGCAAGTGGAAGACTCCTGGCTTCTTTGACGGCTTGAGAATGCCACAGAGCGGAAGTACCGGCTATGGTCAGTTCCTCTTGGGTCGAGCAAGTAAGACAAAGGTGAAAAACAGGCTCCAAACTTGAGCAACCTCGGCGGCTGTGGGCTCGAATCTGGTTGGTATTCAACTTGAAGCCAACGACGTTGAATGCAGGCTTAATACAGAGAATAGTCGAGCCGAGGACTATGAACGTGCTTTGGACGTTTTGAGACCTTGCCATAAGTCTGCATCGTTCTAGCCTCTTGAAAGGCGACAACCGACGGCGATCGGTATCGAGTTATGAACGCTGTGGAAGGAGTTCAAATGAGTGGTAGGTTCATCGAGGGCAAATGGGTTACCAAAGCCCATTGGGAGGCTGACCGGGGAGGTGCTTTCAAGCGGCAAGAGAGCCGATTTAGAGACTGGGTCACCAACCCCGAGCCAGATCGTTATCATCTATACATTTCCCATGCCTGCCCCTGGGCACACCGAACACTGATCGTTCGCCGTCTGATGAGTCTGGAAGACATCGTGAGTTCGTCGACAGTCCATCCGTTGATGGGTGCAGATGGATGGCATTTCGATGCAAAGGATCCCGTATTCCCTTCGGAAGATCCTCTTCACGCGTCAACATACTTGAGAGAACTCTACCTACGAACCGATCCGACCGTTAGCGGTAGAGTGACGGTGCCGGTCCTTTGGGATCGGCACGAAAATCGCATTAAAAATAACGAAAGTAGCGAAATAATACGAATGTTTGCTACCGAATTTATTAATGGAAAGACACCGAAGTACGATCTCTATCCCGAAGCTCACAGAAGCGAAGTCGACAGGGCGATGGACGCCATTTATCAGCCGATAAACAATGGCGTCTATCGATGTGGTTTTGCACAAACAGAACCAGCCTATGTGAAGGCCCTAAACGAGCTCTTTGATGCCCTCGACCACTGGGATGCAGTTTTGAAAGAGCAATCCTATCTCTGCGGTTCATCGCCCACGCTTGCTGATGTTGCCCTCTACACCACTCTGGTACGTTTTGACGCCGTGTATTACGTCCATTTCAAAACCTCCAAACGCCACATCTATGAATATAAGGGACTCTGGCAGTTCCTTAAACGATTTCACCGACTCCCAGGCGTTGCCGAAACACTTCATCTGGACCACGTAAAAACCCATTACTTTGCGAGCCACCGTCAGTTGAACCCGATGGGTTTCATTCCTCCAGGTCCAGACATCGAGTCCATGCTGAACACTTAACAACGGGAAATAGCATCGAGCCGACAAGGAGCTTGCCGCTGGTCAAGAGGTGCGCAAATCAGTCATAATCTGAGGCGATGGGAGCCTTGGTGAACGTTGGATTGCGAGTCGGCTTTGGCACCATCGTTGTGACGATGAGTTCCCTCGCCTGTGGTGTTGCCCCATCGATCGCCCCTGACGGAGGTCCACTTGAACAGCAAGGGCTACCGGTCGACGCGTCGGTAGGCAATCCCGTCCCTGAACTGCGCTTCACCCACAAGATGTTCAAAAGCACCGGCGAAAACATGTTTGCAACGCTAGGGTACGAGTGTTTCGAGTGCACCTTTGAGCAATTCCTTGCCATCGATCCACCGGAGGGCTGGTCAAAAGGCCCTACCCAAGTCGTCCTTCCCGTTGGCGAACTCCGTAGTCGCCCCTCCTTTGAAGGGGTGCCCGACGCTGTCGACTTTGTTCCCGAGATTCCCGGTGACGAGTATCTACTCATCGTGAAAAATCTCGACGCCCGATTCGTCGAGACCGGGCCCAACGGCATCATCGTCGAAGCCCAAGTCATGCGCGACACGGTCCTGCGCTATGCCGCAGGTCAGCGAGTCCATGAACTCACCTCCCCAGAAGGGGATCTCTTTACACTCTTCGCCTACGAAGTGGATCCTCGAAACGTGGATCCCCCAGACTTTCAGGCGGCCGATGCACTCGGCGACTTTACGGGCCCCGAAGGCTGGACCTATTCAAGCCGCATCCTCGAGGAGGAGATGGCCCTCGACACCCCGGAAACTGCCACCGTCCTCGCCATTCGTGCAGACACCCAATCGGGATGGCAAAAACGAGAGTAAGAGCCGGTGCAGACCCAAACGCATCGACCGAGGAATCACTTCATGCAGAAATTGCGAGTCGCCCGCCCCACCGACCAACTCGAAGCCATCGCAGCCATGTATGTGGAAGGTCTCAACCTGCAGGTCATCGGCTATTTTGAGGGTCATGACGGCTTTGACGGCAGCTGCACACTCGGATGACGAACCACATCGTCATGACGAACCTGCCAAAGCAGGAATCCCCATGAGCCGCTGCCTCTTCCTCTTCCTCTTTCTACCGCTCACCTCCTGTACGGATTGGGTCGCGCCGGCGTTCTCCATCGCGCCGCCCTGTGAAGCGAGCAGTGACTGCGAGGCGAGTATGATCTGCCATCGCGGGCATTGCCTGACTCGCTGTGGTGATGGAACTGTGCAGGAGGGCGAGGGCTGCGACGATGGTAACTTGAACCCCAACGACGGCTGCACCAATGCCTGCCAGCCAGCGCGCTGCGGTGATGGGGTGGTTCAGTTTGGGGTCGAGGCCTGCGACGATGGCAATGAGGAAGCCAAAGACGCGTGCAGCACCAGTTGCCGGCTGAGCCTTTGTGGCGACGGTATTGTTCGCAACGACCTGCCGCCAGACCATCCCGAGTTCGAGCTTTGTGACGACGGTGATCTCCGCGACGACAACAATTGTACCTCCTTGTGCCGTCCGGCCGTCTGCGGCGACGGCGCGGTCTTCGCAGGCGAAGAGAACTGCGATGATGGCAATGAACAGAACCAAGACGCTTGTCGAAACGACTGCGAGCCAGCGGTCTGCGGCGATGGCGTGCTGCGGCTCGACCTCGGGCCTGAGCACGAGGGCTTTGAAGCCTGCGACGACGGTAATGAGGACCGACTGGATGCCTGCACCAACGACTGCTCGCTCGCTCGTTGCGGGGACGGTCTGCTGCGAACGGACCTCGCTCGGGGTGAGGAGGGCTTCGAGGCCTGTGACGACGGCAATGAGGTCGACGGCGATGACTGTACCAACAACTGTCGCGTCGCCGGTTGCGGCGACGGGGTGGTTCTCGCCGGGGTTACCGAGGACGATCCAAACTACGAGGCCTGCGGCGACGGCAACGACGACAACGAAGACGCCTGCACCAACAATTGCCGCCTCGCCTTCTGTGGTGACGGTTTCACGCGCCAGGATTTAGCGGTTGGCGAGCCGGGTTATGAGCAATGCGATGATCGCAACGAAGATGACCTCGACGGGTGCAACAACGCCTGCGAGGGGACCAGTTGTGGCGACGGGGTCGTGAATCGACTCGAGCATTGTGATGATGGCAACCGCGTCGATGGCGATGGCTGCTCGGCGCAGTGCGGCTTGGGCATCGTGTCGCTTCATACCGCCACGGTCCGAAGTTGCGTCCTGCTTCAGCGCGGCTGGGTCTATTGTTGGGGCACCAATTACCAGGGGGGTGCGGAGCGGGTCGAGGGGCTTGAAGAGGTCTCACAGCTTCGGACGAGCAGCTACCTCAGTGCGGCCCTTGAGGGGGAGCGGGTCTACCAATGGGGACGTTTGATGCCCAATCAAGACCCGGTGCGAAGCCCTGCGGAGATCGAAGGGGCCCGCGGCGCCACCTGGCTGGCAATCCACAACCAGGAGAGCTGTGTGGCCCTGTCCTCTGGACGCGTGAAATGCTGGGGGCCCCGTTGGGGAGTCAGTCCGATCGAGATCATTGGACTTTCGCAGATGGTGCAATTGGATGTGGGCGGCGATTACGGTTGCGGGGTGGATGAGTCCCGTCGCGTCTGGTGCTGGGGCAGCAACGAGTTGGGCCAACTCGGACAGGGGGATCGAGTGCCGAGGGACGAGCCCGTGGAGGTGCTCGGCCTTGGCGAGGTACGCTCAGTCTTTACTGCCGATGGGCTGAGCTGCGTGGTGAATGAGGCCGATGAATTGTGGTGCTGGGGGGATCCCCAGAGCATGCCGGTAGCACCCAACCAGGCGGCCGATTCACCCCGCCATGCCCAGGCCCTCGGGCCCGTGGACCGCTTGCAAAAGGTGACAAACTCGAGCTTTCGGGTTCTGGATGCCCAGGGGCGCAGCGCAGTTTGGTCCCGTGATGCTCGCCGAAACGAGGACGTGGAGATCAACCCGCAGCAGGTGGGCTCTCGGCTCTCGTCTGTGGGCTCCAGCTTTCATTGCTGGCTCGATGAACAGGAGCAGATGCGCTGCCTGTGGAACACGGCGAGCAATCGCAGTTACGGCGGGCAGCTGGGCAACGGCGTCGATCCCAACATCACTCGTCCGCGCCAGCTCTTGCATACGCCCTTAGCGAGGCATTTTAGCGGCGCCTCCGCGCACATGTGCCTGGTGGACCGAGACGGGGGCGCTTGGTGTCGCGGCGACAATCGGTACGGACAACTCGGCGACGTCGCCCAGGCTGGAACGAGCTTCCGAAACCCCTGGTCGCCAAGCCATGATTTTGATGACCTCGTGACGATCTCCACCTCGGGAAATCACGTCTGTAGTCTCAGCGCAGCCGGCCAAGCCCATTGCTGGGGGCGTGGTTTGGAGGGACAATTGGGCAGTGGACTCGCCGAGAACAGCCCAAGCCCGATCGTCATCTCGGGGGCGCCGATTCACAAGATTGAGGCCAAGCTTAATTTCAGCTGTGCAATTCACGGTGAAGACCGACGGATGAGTTGCTGGGGTGAGAACCTGGGCCAGCGATTGGGCGGGGGCATGGATCTCGCCCAATACGACATGCCCATCCGTGTCGGTAGCTTAGTAGGGCTGAAGGACTTTGCCCTGGGCAATGGCGCCAGCTGTGCCATTGACGCTCAGGATGAGCTTCACTGCTGGGGCCGCAGCGACCATCTCTTTTGGGAGCTCGACGAAGCGGTCCCCGGCGAGCCGCTGCTGTTGAGCTTGCCGAGGGCTTTGCCTCAGGCCGGTCGCCTCGCGACACTTCGACTGGTCGGCGACCGTGCCTGCGCCGCGGGCCTCGATGAGCGCCTCATTTGCTGGGGCAACTGGGGGCAAGGCCGTCCCAGTGGTACCGGTAACGTCGATTACAACCCCGCGCCGACCCCCGCCGGTGCCCAGAGCCTTGGTATTGGCAGCGTGCATGGCTGCGTCCTTAGCGGTGACGGAAGGGTGAACTGTTGGGGACGAAACACCGCCGGCCAGATCGGCAACGGACGGATCCACAATAGCAGCTACCCAATGACGCTTCTTGAGCTTGAGGGAATCGAACAGCTTGAGGTTAATGGATACAACAGCTGTGCCCGTGACGAGCAGGGCCGGATTTTCTGCTGGGGCCCCAACGGGCGCCCGCTGAAGTACTTAGAAGTCTTTGAAGACGGCTACGACTGGGAACTGGTCCGCGGGCTGCCGCGCTGAGCCACAGGGACCCCGTCCCGTATGCGAAGGCGTCCTTTTTCTGCGCGCGGTGTATGAACAAGAATAGACTTCGTCTCTTTTCAGCCCCAGCATCCCAGGGCAACTTGTCTCAGGAGTTCATCCGGCGTGAACAACACCGCACAGCAAGCAGTTGAGGAACGGGCCTTGGAGGATCGGCGGATCATGGGTCACGGAGCGGGTTCATGAAGCGCTATTATGAAGCCCACGAAGACGCCTATCGCCGGCTGTCCGAGCGAGGGGCAGACTGCTGGGGCGGGGATGACTTCGATCATGTCTACATGCTTTCGTTTCTCATTCAGGCCTTGGAGCATCCTGCGGTGATCGACCGCTCCCTGAAACAAGCTTTGGTCATCGGCTGTGGGACGGGCCCTCTCGCCTGTGCCCTCGATCAACGGGGCTTTGAGGTCAGTGGCGTCGACATCTCCCCCACGGCGATTGAGATGGCGAGACAAGAGGCGGCCCGGCGAGGGCGACACATTCACTACTGGGTGGGGGACCTGTGCCGAGATGAGCTCGGCTGCGAAGATTACGACCTGATCGTCGACAGTCACTGCCTCCATTGCATCGTCCCCGAAGCCGATCGCCAAGGGGCGCTTCGCTCCATCCACCAGGCCCTTCGTCCCGAGGGTATTTTCGTCCTGGAAACCATGGTTGGGCCCCTGCCCAACGGGCCCGTCTCCTGTGACGACGAGGGGATCGTCTGGAGCCGTTACGGTGAAATTGAGCCAGCCTTTGAGCCCCGGGTGCAGCGAGCGGATGGCGACTGGTACGTTCCTCAACGGCGTCTGAGGCATGACAAAGCAGCGCTCGATGACGAACTTCGAGCGGCTGGATTCCAGATCCATTGGAGTCGGGAAATGCCTTCGAGCGACACGAACGGTGCCCGAGATTATCAGGGGATTTGCGGGCGGCGATGAACTGGTCTCCGTGCCCCAGCCCTGACGCATTCCTCCAGCGCTGCGGTTCGGCATTGTTGGCGAACGAGTCCGAACACAACCTCACATGGGGTGCGATTGCCCGGGCTCTCGATGAGCATCCCGATGAGGTCATTACCCGCTTCTTCGTCCTCGAGGACCAGCGCCCGGACGTTCCCTACGCTGTCGTTGATCTGGAGCGATGCAGCCTAATCATGGACACCATGTCCGTGGCGCAAGCCCAGTCCCTCGCCGAGTTTCTTCACCAGCAGGGCATTTCACTTCGAAGCCTCAAAGGCGCACCGGAAGCCGGCATCGCTTTTGCTGAAACGTGGTCCAAGCTCAGCGGTCATCCCTACAGATTACAATTGCGCCAGGCCCTCATGAAACTGACACGAGTTGTCGTGCCTGACTTGGCTGGCGGTGTGATGATTCTTGCGACCGAAGACCATCGCTCCCTCCTTGAAAATTTTCTTACCGGTTTTGCTCAAGACTGCTTCCCTCAGGAATCTTTCAGTCATGAACAGATCTGTGCCCAGGCCGACCGACTCATCGTCAATGATCAAGGTTACCTATGGCGCAATGCTGCCGACGATTGGGTTGCGATGGCTGGGGTGGTTCGAACCACCCCTCAAACGTCTTGCCTCTCTTTTGTTTACACCGTGCCCAAGCATCGACGCCAAGGCCATGCCGCTCGACTGGTGAGCACGCTCTCGCAAGCTCAGTTGCACGAGGGGAAGAAGGCATGCAGCCTTCATACGGACCTTGCAAACCCCACATCAAACGCAGTCTACGAGCGCGTGGGTTACGAGCGCATCGGCACCTTCGTGACCCTGCGACTGGCAACTCAAACCTAAGCCCCTCACCCCCCATTAGAGATTCGATCGACCCATGACTCAAGACAGAGCCAAAGAACCCACGATCTTCGCCATTGGCGGCGGCGGATTTTCGTCCCTCCTCGATGGCTACAGTGTGAATTTAACCGGCAAAGTGGCCCCGAAGGCTTGCTTTCTGCCCACCGCCAGTGGTGATGCCGAAGGCTACATCGAGAATTTCTATGCTGCCTTTCGCCCCTTGGGCGCTCAGTGCAGCCACCTCAGCCTGACCCGCTACAATCAGCCCGATCCCATTGCCCACCTGCTCGACCAAGATCTGATCTACGTGGGGGGCGGCAATGCCTTCCAAATGCTGTTGGTGTGGCAAGCCCACGGCATCGACAAAGCCCTGCGGCAGGCCTGGAATCAGGGCACTGTGCTCACGGGGCTCAGTGCCGGTTCGATCTGCTGGTTCAGCGGTGCTACCACCGACTCGTGGGGTCTGCCCCTACGCGTGCTTAACGATGGGCTCGGTTTTCTCCCTGGAAGCCACAGTCCCCACTACGATAGCGAAGCCGAGCGCCGAGTCACCTACGAACGCAACATCGCCACTGGCGCCCTGCCCGATGGCCTCGCTATCGACGACCATTGCGGGGTTCTGTTTCGGGGAGAGCAATTGATTGAGTCGGTGTGTTCCGTTGCTGGTAAAGGCGCGTATCGAGTGGAGAGAATCGGGGATTTAGCCTCTGAGATCCGGCTTCCCGTGCGATTACTCACCAAAGACTCGCTCCACTCGAACAAAACCATGGATTAATCCGAGGCGAAACAATCGAGGTAGAGTCGTCGTCACAGGGGTAATGTTCAGGGCTGCAGCCGCCATATGAGCCACCCCTCTTCGCCCGGCTTGAGCACCCACCGATCATGGATCCTGCCTGGCCGGTCTTCCCAGAACTCCCACGACTCTGCCCGCAGACGAAAGCCGGACCAGAATGGAGGCCTCGGCACGTCCTCCGTGAACCGCTCCGAGACCGCTTCGACAGCCACCTCAAGCTCCTCTCGGGTCTCGATCGGCCGGCTCTGCTGGGAAGCCCAGGCACCGAGATTTGAGAGGCGGCTTCGGCTCGCAAAGTAAGCATCGGCTTCCGCCGCATCCAAAGGAGAAACCGTGCCATCCAAACGAACCTGGCGACGTAAAATTGACCAATAGAAGGCGACCGAGACACGCTGATCTCGAGCCAACTCAATGCCTTTATCCGACTCGAGGTTGGTGAAAAAGCGAAGGCCTTCGTCGGTGACGCCCTTGCACAAGACGAACCGATTGCGGGGTGCCCCGCTGGCATCCAAGGTGGCGAGGGCCATGGCTGTTGGGTTGAGTTCTCCCGATGCTTCGGCCTCACGAAGCCACCGACTGAGCCAGGTGGTGGGTGCCTCTTCGGCACGCTTGGCGTAGTTCGGAATGGGCATCAACATGACCTCCAGCGATCGGATCGTCTCGTCCGAATGACCTGACAACTTCCAAAGACCACTCTTATGCCCCTGGTGCCATGAAAAAGCTTACGGAAGACCGAAGATGAACCAGAAGTTCGGAATTCATCTCATTCCATGTACCCACTCGATGACACAGTCCCTTGCCTCCCGTCCCAAGGAATGTTTAGGACGCGCACCATGGAACGACGCCTCATCGCAACGCAGAGTGCCTGGGTGGACGCAGTCCTCGCTGACTTTGATTCGTTTTTGCTGGATCACGCAGCCTGCGAGCGCAAAGCCTCAGCGATGGCGATGACATTCGTCGTGCGTTACCCGGACCGTCAGGAAATTCTTGAGCCGATGATTCGTCTTGCGAAGGAAGAACTGGGACACTTTCATCAAGTCTTTCGTCTGTGCCAGGATCGTGGGCTTCGGTTTACTCGGGATCAAAAGGATCCCTACGTCAACGCTTTACTGAAACAAGTTCGCCAAGGTCGGGACCTTGAGTTTTTGGACCGACTGGTCATGGCCGGAGTGGTGGAAGCTCGTGGACACGAGCGGTTCGGTTGCGTCGCCCTTGCGTTACCACCGGGCGAAATGAAGGATTTCTACGCTCATATTACTCAATCAGAAGCGCGACATTCAGAACTCTTCTTCGATTTAGCGAAAAGCTATTTTCCTGAGGATGAGGTCGAGCGTCGAGTCGAATTCTTCATTGAGCAAGACGGTCAAGCCATTGCAGCCATTCCACCGAGACCCGCACTGCATTGAAGCCGCAAAAGGCGATCAAAAAGTACCTCGAACGCTACGGCGAAATGGAACTCCTCCATCGCCCCAAGTTAGCCTGTAAGTACCGCCATGTTGCCTGCATTCCTGCATGCGACGAATTAGAGACGCTGCCCGAGACGCTGACATCGATGAGTCTTGCGGAAGAAGCTGAAAAATCCCTGGTCATCGTGGTGCTCAATGGTCGGATTGATGGAAGTGAAAAAGTCCACCAAGCCAACGAGCAACTGGCGAACTGGTTGCGTGGGAAGGCACGTCTCTCAAGCGACCCCATCGCTGAAGGACGCTTTCAAGGGATGGGTCTTATTCTGGTGGATCGATACAGCCAGGGATACCGACTCCCTCCAAATCAAGGGGTCGGCCTTGCGAGAAAAATAGCAGCAGATCTCGCACTGGCATGGATCGAAGATGGCTACATTGAAAGTCCATGGGTTCATTCCACAGATGCCGATGTGCAGGTTCCCAAAAACTACTGGCGAAGACCGAGTCGATTTCCCCTTGGATGTGCTGCGGTCATTTACCCATTTGTTCATGTACCAGAAGGAGATGCACTGCAGCGGCGAGCACTGGCTTGTTACGATGCCTTTCTTCGCCAGTATGTCGATGGGCTACAACAAGCCGGTTCTCCCTACGCATTCCAAACCATCGGCAGTCTGATCTGCTTTCGACATGACGCTTATGCCCGCGTCCGAGGCATTCCCAAAAGACAGGCTGGAGAAGACTTCTATCTTCTCAACAAACTGGCGAAGGTAGGCCGGGTGGAGACACTCACGGGGGATCCGATCAGACTTTCTGGACGCACCTCCGGGCGTGTTCCCTTTGGGACAGGTATGGCGATCGGAAAGATTCGAGATCACCTGATCAAAGGCATTCCTTACGAGGTCTACGATCCCCGTATTTTCACCGCTTTGAAATACTGGTTAGACGCGCTCGCCTTGGCAGCGAAATCAGGGAAATTCGACGACCTTCGACAGGCCCTGGAAGATGCGCCCAAACCCTTTGGTCCCGTCCTTCGGCAGGCCATCGACTCCCTCGGCTATCTTGAGCCAGTCAAGGCGGCGATCGCAGCGGTTCAAGGCAAAGTTCTGCACAAGCGTCTCCACGACTGGCACGACGGATTCCGTACCCTCAAATTGATTCATGCGTTGCGCGATGAAGGTCTGGGAACCAGAGCCCTCGATCCGACCATGGAATCGGACCTGTCGCCCCAAGCACACTGAGTATCTTGTTTCATCGTTCCAACAGCGAACTGTTCTAGTTGCCCGAAGCACGACTCTAAAAGTGGTTCCATGGGCTTAAGGATCCATACGCTCCAGCATGTAAGAACGGCGAATCTCCCCCAAATCGAGCGCCCGATCAAAATATCGAAACTCATCCATCTGCAACGTAAAGCCTTGATTGATATCGTTACGCCCGGACCCGATCCGTCCCGGGTTGCCGCCGATTTCGTTTAACGGATCGATGGTATCATCGACCACCAGTTCATCGTCGACGTAGATCGCCAAGCGGTAGTTCACGTTGAGTTGCCTGTAAGTGAACGTAACCAAATGCCATTGTCCGTCCGCAATCGACTGCCCCACGCAGTCCACGCTATCGGTTTCATTCCTACCACCATTGAAAGCCAGTTGACCCGAGCGACACATCAGGCCTGCGAAATAAGCTCCACGAATCCCCGGACGACCAAAACTAAATAGCTCAGCTTTTGGCGTGTTCGGTTGGTCCGAAACCTTCAACCAGAACTGTGCTGTTCGATCACTTGGACCAAGGGAAGGAAATGCTTCGCCAAACTCGCCAAAGCGACCATTCGAGAAAGAGCGAGCCGTTCCAACGAGCCCTGCGACCTCTTGCGTGGGTCCACTCAGACTCAAAGGGTGGCGCCCAGTTTGTTCATGCAATAACGCCGCCTCATCATCGCCGTCCATACCCACATGAGCAATCAAACCATCGAGTCGATCGAAATTGGTCCAGCCACTCGTCCAATCCCTTTCGATTTGAGTCGCCAAGGCCCCCAAATAGGCCGCTGGCTGCAAGAATCCCCCAGGATTAATTCCTGTATGAGGCCCCCATTCAAAGTCTTCCGGACGAAAATCGGGCGCTCGGCTCTCTGGCCGAACGAGACTTACTCTTTGACCCTGAACAGTCGGATCCAGGGTCCGATTGCTCGAAAACACCCCGTCATCCTGAGTCGCAATTGCCGAGCAGTCGCCATGTCTGTTCTCCCAACAAGGCACATGGCAGTTGAAGTAGTTGTTTCGCACCACATTACCGGGCTCATCATTATCCCAAAATGTATTATCGTATGCCCGAAAGCAATACTCGTGCTCTTCAGACCAGTTGGCGAAGATGCCGTTCACAAGTTCGATTGAACTACCGGTCGCCAAGCGAACCGATTCGCGCCCGTTGATCGCTGTGACGTTCGCAATCGACGGATAAGATCTCGGCCCCGCATTGTGATTATGTTCATTGCTATCACCAGAGAAGGCTGCACCCGGGTCAGCAGAATTAGCCATGTGCTGGACAATCACAAACTGAGCATGACCCCACCATCCGTGGGACCAAGCGACGCCATTCTTTCTGGGTTGAGTCACCAGCACTCGCCGAATATTCACCCAACCGCCAAAAATTCGGATCCCGTCGGCGCCACTGCGATGGATCTGAAGACGATCGAGCACCGTGGCGCTTCCCGCACCAGCCAACGTCAATGGGTGGAAGTGATGAAGGCACTGGTTCCCAACGTACTCGGCACAAGCCCCGGCATACTCCACCCGAACGTACCGAAGTATTCCATTGTTTTGAAAGTTATCGTTCCCACCATAGGGAAGATCCAATCCGTTGGCTTCCAGCGCAGGGATCGTGTCCGGACAGCCGCCTTGCCCATTCCTATCACAGTTACTGCGCGCTCGCCCCAAGAGAACAAGACCGCCCCAGTCACCCGGCTGCCGAAAATTGTTCAGACTGGTGAATACGATGGGCTCAGCCTCAGATCCATCGGCGACGATCCTGCCCCCAGGATGAACGACCAAGACCGAGGTCCCTGCTTCTGGATCGATGCCTCCGCGAATCTCAGTGCCTCGCTCGATACGAAGAACACCACCATCGGGAACCTGAACCCTACCCAAGAGGTGCCAAACCCGGTCATTGGTTAGGGTAAAGGAGCCCCCCACTTCATCGAGTCCCAGCACACCACTGATGCGACCCATACCCCCCACTTCGCCCAGGGTAACGCCGGAAGGAACTCGTTCGCACCGCACACTACAGTCGGCTTCATTTTGCCCCACAAGCTCGGCTTCACAAGCTTCGTAGCCATCCTGGCCTGGCTCTCGGTCCTGACGAAGAATACCGTCACCACACCGAGCAAGGACGCAATCGTTCAAACAACTGTCGGCATTGTCCTCATCGCCATCGTCACATTCCTCACCGAACTCACCATCGTATTCGCCATCACCACATGTATTCTCACAGTCTTCATTACAGTTTCGTTCTGAATCACAAGCCTCGAAGCCATCTCCACCTTCAGCCACATCCGCTCGACGAATACCGTCGCCACAGAGGGCGACAACACAATGACTCAAACAAGCATCTGTCTCGATCTCGTTACCGTCGTCGCAGGCTTCAAAACCTTCGGTTCCTTCCTCCACATCACCCCGCTGAATTCCATCACCGCAAGAGGCGGTACGACAACTGTTGAGACACGAATCACGATCCTCCGGATTACCATCATCGCATTGCTCGGTTCCTTGTCCTTGATCATGTACAACGCCATCACCACATCGACCGATGGTACAGTCGTTTGTGCAGTCATTGCCATCGATAACATCACCATCGTCGCAGGCTTCGAACGCAGCATCATCGGGTGCGAGCCCTAACCGTTGGTAACCATCTCCACAGCGGGCAAGCCGACAATCATCGACGCATGAATCATCCGTGGCCTCATTACCGTCATCGCAGGCTTCGTAACCCACATCACCCTCTTGCAAGTCGGTCCGGAGGAAGCCATCGCCACACACGTTGAGTTGGCAATCCACTCGACAAGATGAGTCATTTGCATTGTCTCGCACGCCGTCATCACAGCTTTCACCAGTATCAACGACCTCGTCTCCACAGGAGGCTGGACGGCAATCAAGACGGCAGGCATTTGGCTCCAGGTCACTGTTTGAAGCGCCATCATCGCAGCGCTCAATCTCCGCCTGAAGAAAGCCATCACCGCATGAGGCACGTTTGCAATCGCTCAAGCAATCATCCGTTTGAATCGTGTTGCCATCGTCGCATTCTTCGTTGGGCGCTGTGATTCCATTTCCACAGGCAGATGCTGTACAGTTGGCATCACAACCATCGCCGCTAACTGCGTTCCCATCGTCACAAACTTCATAGCGGGGATCTGTTTCTTCCAGAGTCACCGACCGACCCTCATCATCCAACACATAGCGCCGTAAAATACCGTCACCGCACCGACCTGTATCCTGTTGCTCAGAGGAAACCAGAACCCCGCTAGGAATCAGGCACAAACCGGCTTCGCAAATACGTCCTGCTTCGCAGGGCACATCTGCGCTGCACGTGGCCAATTCGGACACATCTGGATCGGGTAAGCATGCAGCCAGAACCAAAATTATGCAGACGATACTTCGCATCAATAAAGTCCCCAAAGCAGCGCGCCTGCGATGATCGTGTAGCCGACACCGGCAACCCTATTTCCGGTTTGGACAGCGGCTTCGAGCCTGCGAAAACTGTCCACATCCTGCCTGTCCTTAAACTCGCTTCGAGAATCAGCGGCCTGAAGAAATCCAAAACCGACCAGACCCGCACCAAGTACTCCTGTTCCAACCACAAGAGAGGTTTTTAGTACCGGGCTCAACCCTACGGGCGCGAGCGGAGCGGTTCTTTTAAGTACTGGCATCGGCGGCATGGGTTGCCCCGTAAATTCAGCCAACGAGGCATCCACAAGCCACTCCATTCCAGTGGCCATTGCAGGCTCATCGGGTACGGTAATCGACTGTCTCACTTTCACCGTCGCGGCTTCCACATCGGTAATCTTTAGAGTCATGACAAATTCATTACCGAGTTTGCCGATACCGGGGACGATCATGAGCGGGACCCCGAGTGCGCCGCCAAGCTGAGCGATACAACTTTCTTCCTCACAGCCCAAAAGTACTTTCTGCTGCTCAAGGGTTACCATTTGGGCGATATCACTGCTGCCGATGACGCTTCCGAAAACATCTGCTCGAGCAAGACGTGTCACAAGGAGTTCGTTAACAATTCGAGCGACACCTGCACCCACTCCCTCAATCACAGCCATATCGAGGATGGCTACTCCCGGTTTCACCGGCTCCGGCTCAACTTTCTGCTCAACAACCTTGGCTTTTTTCTCCTCCACCCGTTGCTCGGTAGAAGGCTTCTGGGGCGCAACAGGCTGCTTGGAACGAGACCTTTTGCCTCGTCGCTTTCGGACTCTTTTTCCCGACCGTTTTGACGACGTAAAAAGGCTCGTAGATTCCGTAAAACTCCGCTCCAGCGCATTGGCAGGAAGCGGAAACAAAACAAAGTGGATGAACATCAAGTAGGATGCATGTTTCATGGTCAGATTGTGTTGAACCCGTTAGTTTCAGTCAATGCCCTCCCTCTCGCCTTGCAGTGACCTATGTTGGCATCTTCTGTGTTTCGACAGAAGCCATTGTCAGCCAACTCGACGCCGTGCCAAGGAGTTGACCACTGGAGTGCACAAAACGATAGAAAGGTGTCCTCATGGCTCGAGATGTTGAAAGAGATTGCAGTGTTGACGAATTCGTATCCACCTTACGGCGCATCGCTGATGCGCTGGAACAAGAGGAGAGCTTTCGGAT
>NZRT01000066.1 GCA_002696345.1 Myxococcales bacterium | reverse complement strand
ATACATACCGGCTTTGCTCGTTTCACCGCCGTACTGAGTAGACCCCGTTCCCCACCCTTTTCCAGCATCTTGGTCTGTGCGGCCATCGACAAACGCCGAGCCCTTCCATCCAGGGTTCATCATGTTCATGTGGAGAATACCAACGTGAGCAGAGTCGACGCCGCCTTCATAAAGCTGCAGGTAGTTCACGGGGTTATTGATCCGCAACACAACATAATTTTCAAGCGGCGCGTTGAACCAGCCATATCTCTGGAATGGAGGTTGCTGCTTTGGGTCGCCGATATAGGTCCAAACTATGCCGCCAGCCTCTACCGCTGGATAAGCCGGTTGTTTAATTTTATTACGCACATTCGAAGACCGATGGTTCGGAGTTTCTGTAATCGTACCATCACATTTGAACTTCCAGCCATGGAGCAGGCACCGAAGGCCACCCTCTTCGTTTCGTCCAAGTGCTAGAGATACACGTCGGTGGACGCAAAACTCGTCAAGCACGCCTACGTTGCCGTCGGTATCTCGAAAAACCACCAAGTTTTCGCCAAGTAGCTGGGTACGTAACGGAGCACAATCCGGCTCAGCCACCTGATGCACCGATGCTACTGGTAGCCAAAATCGTCGCATCATCCGCCCCATCGGAGTATGACGTCCAGTGGCGATCAACGTTTGATTTTCTTCCGCGGTCAGCATGAGGCCTTGTCCTTCCAGCGGTACGTACCTGCGAATTCTGTCGCATAACTTGTCGCTCGACAAGTGAGTGAGCATGATTCAGATACAGGCAGCACGACTAAGGCAAAGATTGTAGATTTCTGAAGTCAAGCTTGGCTAATTCGCTGCGATATCAGGATTGTCGAAAGCCGTTATCGGTGGTGGCCGGTCTTTGTAAGGCTCAACATCAACGAGCGTCGTCTGCGCTACACAGCTTTGAGCCAAACGGGACGAGCCCTTGTCAAGGGTCAATACATTTGGATTTCCATGTTTTTCGAGGCTGCCAATGTCAGCGGCATCCATCGGATCAAGCCACGCGCCGGTCGACAATCGCAATACGCCTCTACGCACGCGTTCAGTCACCTCGGCGCCCGCCAAACATGCGCCGCGATCATTAAACAAACGCACGACATCCCCATGGGAAATCCCTCGCGCCGCAGCGTCGTCTGGGTGGATAGATACAGGTTCGCGGCCGCCGACTTTGGTGTTCTGGCTTGGCTCACAAAAATCAAGTTGGCTATGCATTCGCCGCAAGGGCTGATTAGAGACTAAATGTAAAGGGTGCTTATTAGCCTTTTTCGACCCCAACCATTCCGCAGGCTCAAACCAGGCGGGGTGGCCACAACAGTCATCGTATCCGAACCCGTCAATGGTCTCAGAAAAGATCTCTATTTTTCCCGACGGTGTTTTTAGGGGCATCCTCTCGGGGTCCGCCCGGAACTGCTCAAACAAAATTGACGACTCCTCAGGCGTCTGAAATTCCCAGAAACCGCGCTCCCAGAAATGATCGAATTCGGGCATTTCGATTTCATGTTTTCTAGCGGACTTCTGCGCATTATTATACATATGCCGAAGCCAAGACATTTCGTCTCTTCCTTCGGTAAAAGTCTCCACGACACCTAAACGTTCCGCGAGGCCGGTAAAAATATCATAATCGCTGCGCGCTTCGCCAACCGGCGGAACTGCCTGATGCATTGCAACAAAGAAACGATCACGCAAACCACTGCAAATATCATTGCGTTCAAGCGTCGTCGTAACCGGCAGCACAACGTCTGCTCGCCGCGCCGCCGGCGTCCACCACGGTTCATTGACTATGATGGTTTCTGGCTTCTGCCAAGCTCTGAGAAAACGGTTCAGATCCTGGTGCTTATGAAAAGGGTTGCCACCGGCCCAATAGATCATCCTGATGTCCGGATAAGTAAGCCGTTCACCGTTAAAGTCGTACTCATCTCCTGGGCTTAGCAACATGTCGACAACGCGTGCCACAGGGATATAAGTGCTTACGGCGTTGCCCCCCTTCGGAAGACCGAAATTCGGCATCTTAGATGCCTGCTGGCCAATGGTAGCGTTCGAACCGTAACCGATACCCACGCCGCCGCCTGGCAATCCGATTTGACCAACCATCGCGGCAAGTGTAATTGCCATCCAGCAGGCTTGTTCACCATGATCGCAGCGTTGCACTGACCAACTTACGGTAATCATCGTCCGCGCTTTTGCGATGCGTCGAGCCAGCGCGCGCAGGCGATCCGCATTGATCCCGCTTATACCTGACGCCCAGTCGGCGTCTTTCGGAATACCGTCTGTTTTTCCTAGCAGGTATGGCTCAAAGCGTTCGTAGCCAACGCAGTAACGTTCCAGAAATGCTCGATTATGCAGCCCCTCCACCGCTAAGGTATGGGCAAGCCCAAGCATTAGAGCAACATCCGTATTAGGTCGTGGCGCGAGCCAATCGACATTTACTTCATCGATAAAGTCATCCCGTACGGGACTTATCTGGACCAACTTAATGCCCGACCGGTGTGCACTGCGGACGAAGTCCTGCGTTTCATGCCGCCCGATACCGTCTTTCGAAACCTGGCTATTCTTTGGTGATATACCGCCAAACGCCACTATCAGTTCAGTATTTTTTATAATATTGGGCCAGCTGGTTGGACGCATTACTGGTTCCATTCCGCCAGTCACACGCGGCAAGATCACCGACGCAGATCCAAACGAATAATTCGTGACTTGATCAACAAACCCGCCAATGTCATTGAAAAATCTTTTTAGCTGGGAAGTGGCGGAGTGGAACGTTCCGGCACTCGCCCAACCTGAAGAGGCAAAAATCGCCTCATTTCCATATTCGGTGCGGATGCGATCGATTTCTGCTCCAACTAAGTCCAGCGCTGTATCCCATGAAACAGCGACGAATGGGTCGACCCCGCGCTTCGCTGTGTCGCTCCGGTGTCCGTTTTCAAGCCAGCCTTTCCGAATCATCGGTCGAAGCACACGGCATCGCGCATGAACTGCACCCGGCATAGCCTCAATCATAGGGGATGGCTCAGGGTCATCCTCAAAGGGCTGAACCCCGACCACGCGGCCATTGGACGACAAGACGCGGTAAGTTCCCCAGTGAGAAGCTGTAATCGTGCTTTCGGGTGGTGAGGTCATAGAAAATTCTCCAAATGATTTGGGATGCGGACACTAATTCAAATTATCGAGTATGCCCCCACAAGCAAAGGTCAATAAGCTGCGAGAAATGTTTTGTATTAAATGAAGCTCGAATTGGCTATCGTAGATACTACGCGTGGTATCCATTAAGTTGGTCAAACTTAATAACAAGCCGGGTTGATAAGACGCGCCATTAATAATGGTGCACCTCAATTTTATTTTACTTATTTCCGTAACGTGTCTTTAAAAGCTCCAAATTAGCCAAAATCGACGGTAACTCCTTGCATTGGCCTAACGAGGATCGTAAACCCGGTGAATTGATCTGGCGTGAGCCGATAAACATTTCACTTTGACCCAGTTGTCGCTGCAATTAATTAGGAGAGCAAAAATGAATTACAATTTAAAATTGCTGGCACTGACCACACTTTTCATTACGATCGCGGCAAACTCTGCACATGCCCATGCTATCGACGGAGCCGAAGCGGGGCTTCTTCACTTAGTTACAAACATAGATCACATATTGGTTCTGCTAATGACAGTTTTTCTCGGAAGCATCGCGATCGTTAAGGGTCGAAAAATTTGCCGAGTGTTGCGCGCCAGTGAGGACTGATACGAAAAGGTCGAGATCGGCGGAACAGGTTTAGAATGAAATCTCCNAGTANCTNACCCACCCNACCTATCCAATATCTTTTTTATGGANCGAAATGCTCCNNATTTAGCATAGATGCGANGTCANAACCAAAANCAAGCCNCAAGAAAGCANAGNCTTTTCCGGGGGTCTGTTCTCTAGCGACGATGTCAAAATGCATTAAAGTGGTCAGAGAAATTATTCCGTTACAATCGCTGAGACAATAATGGCGCGCCCGGGAGGATTCGAACCCCCAACCTCCTGATCCGTAGTCAGNCNCTCTATCCAGTTGAGCTACGGGCGCGTGGGTCACGGGTATAGCCAATGCGTAATCATGGCGCAATGCGTTCTTTGGCAGTATTGATACGGTCACCTTAAAATCGAACTCGCGGTGCACTACGATTGGCCTCCATGGTTTTCAATTTTGCGGGCGCAAAAGTAGTATCAGACCGTAATGGGGCTTAGGACCCCAATNTCGGTGAAATCGGATGCAAGGTTCGAAAAGTTTGTGCCATATCGCGCTTTCACTGCNCGATACAATCGGCTTGTCGGCGGTTACTCGTTAAAGTATTATATATTAGGTCTAGCCAAGTAATCTGTTTGACGACTTCTGCAAGTTATTTATTACGCTTTGGTTTGGACCCGAGAAAAATGAAATAAATGGGGGTAAGGCCTGTACCATGGCCCGTATTAGAAAAACCCGATCGAATACAGTAAAAAATAGTTCGATTGTCGTNATGATAGGCATCCTGCTTAGCGGGTGCTCTTTTGTATCAGACGGATTGTTTCCCACATTGACNGGCGAAAATCCGACAGCCAAACAAAACATNAAGACTNATATACCTCCTGCACGAGCCGAGTCTAACGCTCAACCGACATTGTCGCTTACACCACCACCTGCTCTTGGTCGGACAAATTTTATCCCGCCGAAAGTCTCTCAAGGAACAACCACCGGAACATATGTAGGACAGCGCGTTATTGAAATCCGCGGTGAATTGAAGAGGTTACAATCACAAATAAGCCAACAGAACACCCAACTTCAATCAATCCGAAAACTAACGATCCAAAATTCTCAAAATTATCATACGACCGTCGGCGCTATCAATTCACGACTCCAAGTTGGCACGACGCCTGGGAACCCAGAATTGGTGAAAAAATGGGATGTTGCGCAGGCAAACCTGGCCAAGGTCGAAAATGATATTGCCCAGATGAACAAGNTAGCCAATGGTGTGGCCAGCACTTCTACTTTGTCTGCATATTTGTTGGAAACAAGTCGCGCCGCTTACGGCCTATCCGGCGCAATCGATGAAGACCACCGTCAGCTTGCAATCCTTGAAGACCAGGTAAATCGCACGGTGGTGCTAATCGACAGNTTGCTNAATGAACTTAGTGAGGACATATCGCGTCAAAGCAATTACCTTGGAACCGAGCGGACGAACCTTACGACCCTTGCGCTCGCTATTAAAAATGGAGAGATGCTCGGATCAAGTCTTGGTAATCGCGCATTTTCATCTGCCGCGCCAACCGCTAGCAGCGGTTTTGCATCATCNCCGATAGGACCCGCCGCTGAGCGTCGTCCATTGGTCGTAATTCGGTTTGACCGCGCTAACGTTCAGTACGAACAGCCGCTTTATCAGGCAATAAGTCGAGCACTCCAGCGGCGTCCAAACGCCATGTTCGATCTTGTTGCAGTAGCTCCCAATCAGGGCAACACCGCGCGGGTGGCCCTCTCGGCTAGTTCCTCAAAAAAGAACGCCGAAACAGTTNTGCGATCCCTGTCNGACATGGGACTNCCNCTGGATCGAGTANGGTTATCGGCACTGACGAGCANTGCGGCCGCAACTAACGAGATCCATCTCTACGTCCGTTAAAACACTCCTGTAGTATCAGAAAGTCTAATTCGGCAGGGGTTTACGTCCTATCTGTTCAGACGGTTAAGATACAGACGATGCGCCAAAGTTGCCTATGTGACGGGAAGACACTACCAATCAGGACATCACCGGCTGAAGTTCGACTTTGATCGCCCTATTAATATTGGGTAGAACCAGCCGAGATATCACGTTTAGTTACCTGTGCAGCTACGGCACCATCTTTTTGATGCGCTTTCGACCGCGTGCACTGAACTTCTAAACGCGTCCAACGAACTGTACTGATGGAAATCGCAATANATTTATCCCACCATCATTTATGTNGCCACTTATTTTGTTGGATTGATGGTAGAATGCGCAACTGATCTTGGTTTATAAGCTCAAGGTAACAAACCACTCGACGAGCTGTCGTACGATGTTGGGTTTATTTTGGAGTAGCTCAGGATTATTTGTTACACCTTGAACAGCCACACCTACCCTTTTTTAATAATTGGGAGGATAGAACTGCGTAGGACCCAAGTAAGCCTCTAATCTATTTCATCTGCCGCAAGATTGTCTATGAGACGTGTTTCACGTAACCACGCTGCCGCAAATATTCGTAAGCTAGGCCNNTAACNNCTCGCACGCTNNAGAGTTTGGCCGTCACAAACCTCAAAATAATCAATCCTATCAAAGCCGGCGGCAAGCAGTGCATCAATGCCCCACTGGCACTGCGACTCAAGTTCAGCTCCTCTGGACAGGCGAATAGCNACCGTACGCATCGTTCTNAATAATGCTGGGGCGATCCGCCGCTCCGTTTCATTGAGGTAGGTGTTCCGCGATGACATAGCGAGGCCATCGCGCTCTCGTATAACTGGCGCTCCAACGACCCGTATGGGCAAATCAAGCTCATTCACCATCTGTTCAACAACCTTTAATTGCTGATAGTCCTTCTCGCCGAAATATGCACAATCCGGCTGGCAATGTTCGAATAGTTTGGATACGACAGTCGTCACACCATCAAAATGACCTGGTCGCTTAGTCCCACAAAGGCATTCGGTCAATTTAGAGACAGTCACCGTGACTCCAAAACCGTCTGGATAAATCACGTCGATTGCCGGTGCGTAAACAATATCCACACCATTACGTTCAAATATGCCAAAATCACGCTCTTGATCACGTGGATAAGAATCGAAATCTTCATTCGCGCCAAACTGTATGGGATTGACAAATAGGCTCGCTATTATCAGCCCACACTCCTTCCGTGCGCGATGAACTAGTGAAATATGTCCGGCGTGAAGCGCGCCCATTGTAGGAACCAACCCGATGACCATACGATCTCCGCGGGCGGCGCGAACTACGCTCTGCATTTCTGAAGCTGTTCTAATAACTTTCAATGGTTTGGGTTGTTTTATTTCGCTCTCAGAATGGTTCAAAACACCAATCAGGATTTGAGTTGCCGCACCTCTGCGCCGCCAGTTTTTGGTGCTCCGAAGCAGTGTTCAGGACTGGGAAATCGCCGGGCTCGGACATCTTCGGCATACTTGGCGGCAGCTGCCGAAATATCGATACCCAGCTCCGCGTAGCGTTTGACGAACTTCGGAGTGAAATTGCTGAAAAGCCCAAGTAAATCCTCTGTAACCAAGACCTGACCGTCACAGTCA